>QHOZ01000079.1 GCA_003219495.1 Verrucomicrobiota bacterium
CGATTCTTGATCTTCCAAGGCCGACAACCGCTGCAGCACCTGCTCGGTCGGGATCACCCAATCCATCGTAATGGAGTGACAACCTTTGGTTGGGCAAACCAGACGCAAAGGTCCGGTGCCGCGTGTGCCGCCGACAATGACGATGTCGTGCCCTTCAATGATCCGTCCGCAGGCGAGGCAGTAACGTTTGTCTTCGAGCCCGTTCCATGTCCGGTAGCGGTCGAGCCGTTGCAAAAGCTCGAGCTTTTCCGCTGCATTCACCTGGATTGGGGCAAGCATCGACATCGCAATGGAGAATCGCAAAAGCGCGGCGGAGCGAGAATCGGACGAATGGTTAGTCCGAGTATAGGTAGAAATCCGATAGTCATCGCGTAAACCGTTGCTACGACGGAGCAAAACCCTTTCGGAAAGCGAGACGCGGCGCACGGCGGCGGAGTTTTTTCCTGCGGTCGCACATCCACTCATAGATAACTGCGCGTTTCTGAGATGGGATGAAGAAGGTCAACGGGGTTAAGTCAAACGGACCGCATGTGCTCGACGCGACAAGTGCGGGGATGGAACGCATGGAGCGTTATTGCACGGCGCATCCGGGCAGTCCCTCGACTGCGCGGAATCCGCAGTTGCTCTATCGCGGACAATTATGGATCGCTTTGCTCGGCCCGAATGTAGAAGAAGGAATTGTCGGAATCGGGCAAACGGTAGAGGCCGCGCTACGCGCGTTCGACGCGCAATATCACGCCGGTTTACGGCCGCCGGCCGAAGCGCATCGCCGCGGGCTTTACAGCTCGAACTGAACGCCTGTCAGTTTTCTCTCCGGGTGCTCTGTCTCTTTCAGGACAGCTTTGTCTCAAGTTCAAATTCGAGAGAAGACAAAGATTTAAGAGGAAGCGGAAAATTCAACGCGTCCTGCCGGGACTCCGACATTCCCATTGCCGATAGATTTCTCTGTCGCTCGACCCGGCAATCAGAGAGCCGGCGAGTCAGGGGGTCGGGATTAATACTATATAGAGATGCGCTAGAACTTAATCGTGGTGCGCACTCCGAATTCGTTGCTCTTGAAGTCGACTGTTTCCACGCTGCCGGTGTTTTGCCGGCGGAGATAATACCCGCCGAAAATCCACCAGCGCGTAAAAACAATGTCGAGCGATGGTTGCCAATAAAAATAATCAGTGGTCAACGTCGGCAACGGCATTGGAGCGTCGATCGCGTTGAAATATTCAACGTGCTCCCATCCGCCGAGTACGGTGACGTAGACCGGTTTGAATATGTGCTCGCGCAATAGCCCGTTGAAACTTGTATCCACATAATCCTGCGCGGTCGCGGCGGCCGAATTGAAGATTTGCCGCGAGGCGGTCGCAGAGATCTTCAAATTTTCATCCGGCGCCCACGACGAGGAAATCAGGAACACCGGCGTGTCGTAAGTGCCGCGCGCGTGATTCTCAAAAGTCCGGAACTCTTCGCCCGCGATGATGTCGATCGTGAAGTGTCGGTTCGGCGTGAAATTCAGATGCGCATTCGTCTGCACCGTTTGTTGGTCGGGAGTCGGTGAATCGACTCGATTGAAGCCCGCCTCCACTCCCATCCCAAGAACGAGCTGCTGCGTGAATCCATGATTTAAATAGAGGTCGCCGCCGTATAATTCCGAACTGATCAGCGGCGCGGCGTACTCCGTCATGTTCGCCTTCAACTCGCTGAAGAGAAAATCGCTCGGGGTCATGTTGTAGTTGAGGCTCAAACGGGTGGCGAAGGTGCCGAGGTCGGTGCGGCCGTTTGTCGTGCCTAATCCGGAGCGTTCCTGCGAGGTCGCAGCGAGCACGATGTTTTCGCGAATGGCGATGTCCTCGCTCATGCGCAGCGTTAATTTGTCGGTCGGCGTCAGCCCGCCAAGTACGTGAACCACGTGCTGATCGGAATTGAACTCGGAGTGCTCGTCGTATCGGAAGAAGCTCGGCAGGTACATCACCGCGAGAAATGTGTTTTGCCTCACCAGATCGCCAATGCCGACCAGGAGGGCCGGTTGAATCTCCACGAAATAATCGTCCATTCGATCCAAATGCGTCAGTGCGATGTTGTCGTCGTATGCGCCGCGCAGTGTCAGATGGATTGCGTATTGAAACGGCGCTTCGTTTTTTCCGAACAAACCGCTGATCATTCCACCGCCGGTGGGCGTTTCGTCAGCGGGCAACGGCGCGGCCGCCGGCGAAAAGAGCAACGCGCCGCCGCCGGAATTCTCCGATTGGTCCGTGGACTTCGAAGTCTCGACTACTTGCGCGGAGATGGACGAGAACAGTCCCAACGCGAGCCAGATCGAGATCGCGCGGAGACAAGGAATCGCTTCGCAAGATCGACATCTACCCATGAGAAGGCCCCGGTTTTAAGCGAGCGAGGGTTCCAGTAAAGGAAAGGGCCGTCAATCCTATTATACAGATAGAAGCAGAGCGCCGCTGAGGGCGATTCGTTAGATCATTGCGCTGCACCGGAAATGCGGCAGCAGCGAAAGCAGAACGCGCTGAGGTAAGGGACGCGATTTCGTAACGATATCAGCGCCGGCCCGCTCGCTCCGGCCGATGCGATGCGATCTGCGGACGGTGCAGACGCGGCCGCCATGACTGAAAATCAAGCCTTCTTCATTCTTTTCAGCGCGCGCGAATTTCATCACGCGCTGAAATTATGGAGCGCGAACGCGTTACGCAATCGGGACAACGGCGAGTCGCGGACTAATTCAAACTCTTAGTTTTCGTTTAGAAAAATTTTGCAACGCGCGATGTTCCGCGACGTCACGATGATTCTATGGGAACACAGCTTCGGGGGCGTCTTGCGTCTGCAATCGCGGCCCGGGCAATCACATCAACAGGAGAAGAGATAGAAAATGAAACTCAATACGTTACAAAAACTTTACATTGAAGAACTACGCGATCTTTACAGCGCGGAAAACCAACTGCTCAAGGCGCTGCCAAAGATGGCAAAGGGCGCTTCTTCCGAAGAATTGGCCGACGCGTTCAATAAGCATCTCGAGCAAACCGAGACCCACGTGGAGCGCTTGGAAGAAATTTTCGAGGAGCTCGACGAAAGTCCGAAAGGCAAGACCTGTCACGGCATGAAGGGTTTGGTCGAGGAAGGCTCCGAAATTTTGGACGAGGAAGGTGACCCGAGCGTGATCGACGCCGGCATCATTGTCGCCGCGCAAAAGGTTGAGCATTACGAGATCGCGAGTTACGGCAGCGTGCGCACGTTTGCGCGATTGCTCGGCGAGAAAAAAGCCGAAAACCTGCTGCAAACCACGCTCGATGAAGAATCGGAAGCGAACGAGCTGCTCAATGAGCTGGCCGAAAGCTTGGTCAATCCCGAAGCGCTCGTGGAAGACGAAGCGGAAACCACCGCGTCGCGCCGCTAGATCAGGTTGAATTTGACGCCTGATTGCGCGTCAGACAGTTTGCGCCTTCGCGCGAGAGAGAGATCGCTCGCGCGGAGGCCGCTTCAACTTCAAATCGGTGAAATCGAAATGAGACTGACGATATTTGCATTCAGCGCGGTGGCTTTTCTGTCATTGGCCGCTTCGGTAATCGCGCAAACCGGAAAAGAACAAGAGCCTGCGACGAGCGGCACGACCACGAGCTCGCCTTCAAGTGCGACCGGCCCCAACCCGGACGTGGACGGATCGCGCATCGGCGAAAAGAAATTGAATCCCGGAGAGCCCCGAAAGTACGAGAATGAAATGAGCGAGGTGAAAGAGCGGATGCAGAGGATTCGCGCACGTCGTGAAGGCCGCGAGGTTCCCGAAGCGCAGGTAAACGAACGCGAGCGCGGCGAGAAAGAAGCAGCCGAATCGCCGGGCGCGAAGGGAACGCCCCCCGGAAATCATTACGGTTGGGAACCGGGCGCGAGTGCGTCACCGGCAGCGAGCGCGAGTCCGAGCGCATCCGCAGTTGCAAGTCCCAGCGCGTCGATCGGTCTGACACCAACGCCGTCGCCGCGTTGATGTCGATCTAGATCAGCAGCAGCTGGCGCGAAAAAAATAACAGCCAACGCCAGGGCGACTGGCGATCTATAGCTGAGCTTTGGAGATGAAAATATTCCTTTGGACTGTACTGCTGACCTTGGGCATCAGTGCCGGCTTCGCCGCTAAGAAAGAACTCATTGTGGTAAAAGATCCCGCCGCCGCGCGCGATCTCCGCAGTTTCTATCGTTCGATTCAAGCGCTGAGCGCCGACTCGTTGCTCAATGGCACGGCCATCGCAGTTGTTTGAACTGAACGATGCAAAAAGAGCCGGCGGCGCTGCGCTTCGTGGCGCCTATGGAATGCAAGCCGGTTGAACGCATTCCCGAAGGCGAGGACTGGCAATACGAGCTGAAGTTGGACGGCTATCGCGCGATCGCGGTGAAACAATCGGGCGAACTGATGCTTTATTCGCGCTACGGCAATTCTTTCAACGCCGATTTCCCGCGCGTGGTGGACGCGCTGGAAAAACTTCGGCCGAAACGATTTGTGATCGACGGTGAAATTGTCGCGCTCGACGAAGAGGGCCGCCACTCTTTCAATTTATTGCAGCGCAGCCGAAAAAAGCCGATCGCGACACTCCAATTTTATCTGTTCGATCTGATTCATCTCGACGGTGAAACGCTCATCGGCGTTCCGCTTGCGAAACGCCGCGCGCGATTGGAAGAAGCGTTTCATATTCTACCCGCGAACGTGCAATTTTCGCCCCTTCTGCACGGCGACGCGGAAACGGTTTTGCGAAACGTGACCGCCTTTGAGTTCGAAGGCGTTGTCGCCAAGCGTCGCGATTCGATTTACGCGCCCGGAAAAGCGACCGGCAGCTGGCAAAAACACAAAACGCAAAGCAGTGACGACTTTCTCATCGGCGGTTACATCCCGAGCGCGGACGGTGTCGATCAATTGATCGTGGGCGAAAAGCGCGACGGGAAACTTCTCTACGTTGAGGCGATCAAAAACGGTTTTGTCCCGGCAACTCGCGAACAAGTCTTCGAAGCAATCAAAGATCGACAAGTCGACAAATGCCCGTTTCTGAATCTTCCGGAAACGAAAGGAAGTCGCCGGATGGACCGCGAGAAGATGAAAAAGGTGCGCTGGGTAAAGCCGGCCGTCCTGGCCGAGATCGCGTTCAACGAGCGCACTGCGAACGGACATTTGCGCCACTCGCGGTTTCTCCGCTTGCGGGACAACTTCGATCGTCGCAGCCGACCTTAGTCGCGCTTTTTCTTTTTGCGCGGGCGCGGAGTTTGTCGCGCCGGCTCGGGTGGCAAAACAACTCTGTGCTGACTGGACTGGTCAGGTTTTTCGAAAACCGCACATAGGCCGACATCGTAAAGCGTGACCGCAAGACGATGCGCTTTGGCAAAGCGAAGAATCGCCTCCTTGCGCTTGGTTGGGCTAATTGTCTTCGGCCAGACCCGCGTCAGCTCGGAATTATAAACGGCGCAGATTTCCTGCTTCTTGAGTTCGTTCTCGATTAAATTGGCAAGCTTTCTCATCAATTAATCGCCTCCGTTTAGTATGATTTTTAATTTTCCGTAATTTTATTTTCCAAGTCAACTCTGAAAGTAGTCTTAGCTCTAAGACTTCCAACAGGGAGTAAGACGTCCGAGAAGCAACTTTTATTCGCTGAGGCGATTGTGCTTTAGGAAGCGTTCCACTTCTGTTCGCAGCTTCGGCGGCCGTCGTTCAATCGAGACAGACTTCATCGGCCACTTGTCTTCAATTCAAGCGACAGCCGTTTGCCCGCCTTCCAGTGGATTCAATCGCCGGGCGGTGTCAGAAAAGCGAGATACTGCGCATCGAAGGCGCGAAGAGCTTCTTCCACCGTTCTACCCAAACCGACGATCCTATTTCGCCGATCCCTTCCGAGAGTAGCGACCCACTTGCTCGAACATCGCGACAACGCAGGCCGGCGGACCGCGGAGGGACTTCCGGGAAACGCCGCGAAATA
>QHOZ01000080.1 GCA_003219495.1 Verrucomicrobiota bacterium
GAATCATGGACTGGACGATTGTCCACGCCGATGGATCTGAAGAAGGGAACGTTGTCGGTAAGTTTCTCGACACTTACAAGCCACAGTAGATAGTCGAGAAGCGTGCGACTGGCGATTCTTTCGGTTGTTCTTTTTCTTTCTGGAATCAGTGCGCTGATTTTTGAGACGCTCTGGTTGCGATTGAGCGGACTCGCGTTTGGAAATTCGATCTGGGCGGCGGCGCTGATTCTTTCAAGTTTTATGGCTGGTCTCGCGCTCGGGACCGCGATTGCTGCCTTCGCGAAACTTCGGCTGCGCCCGTTAAAATTCTACGCCGCGCTCGAAATCGCGGTCGCGGTCTTCGGTTGCACGATCGTTTTCGCGCTACCAGTCCTTGGCGAACTGCTGCGCCCACTGTTTCAAACGCTTTGGAATCATCAACCAGTTCTTCTCACGCTCCGCGTTTTCATTTCATTCGTGATCCTCTTAGTTCCGACGACGGCGATGGGACTTACGTTGCCGGTTATCCTCGAAGATGGACAACTTGACAGCGCGCACTTCGGTCGCGCGATCGGGATTCTTTACGGATTCAACACACTCGGCGCGGTTGCCGGCGCATTGATCGGCGAACTTTTTCTCATCAAAGCTTTCGGTTTGTTTGGAACGAGTTTGGCCGCGGGATTGTTGAACATCGTCGCGGCGGCGATCGCGTTGTTGATCGCAAAGTCAGATGGGAAGCTGACAGCTTCCCCTACAGAAGAAGAGAAGACGCGACGTCTTCGCTTCGAGTTTAATTATCAACTGCCGTGGCGATTGTTGATTGTCAGTTTCGGCGCGGGCTGCATTCTGCTCGCGCTGGAGGTGATTTGGTTTCGGTTTCTCCGTCTCTACGTCGCGTCATCGGCCACGGCATTCAGCGTAATGCTCGCGGTTGTCCTCGCCGGAATTGGACTGGGTGGAATTTTTTCGGGGGCGCTCTCAAAAAGAATCAAGCAATCGGCGCTTCCGATTCTACTAATCATCGCGGGGATCCTGACGCTGCTTTGTTACGTCTACTTTCCAGTTCCAAAGCTTGCTGAAGGCGAAAAGAGTTTTTATTTGGAATCGTGGACGCAGATCGCGGTGATCTCGCTCGCGCTGATGTTTCCGGTCGCGTTCTTGTCCGGGATTTTATTTCCGGCAATTGCCGCGCGAATTCAGGAGACGGTTGGCAGTAGAATAAACTCTGTCGGAATCACGACATTGTTCAACACCGCCGGCGCGGCGATTGGTCCGTTGGTCGCGGGATTTATTTTGCTGCCGCGGTTCGGGTTTCAAACGAGCCTGATTGTGTGTGCAGTCGGTTACGTCCTTCTCTGTCTCGTCAGTGGGAAGCTAACAGCTTCCCCTACAGGAAAATTCGTCGTGATCGTACTCTCGATTGTATTTGTTGCGACGATCATATTGTTCCCGCTTCGTCGCGCTGGAGTGCACTTCGCGAATGCGCGGAAGCTGTACGAATCGGAAGACCAGCATCTGGTTACGAAAATTGAGGGCGAAACAGGAACGTGGCAATTGCTCCGGCGCGATCTGTTTGGCCTGCCCTACTATTATAGATTGGTCACGGACGGATTTTCGATGTCAGCGACGAATCCGGCAAACCAACGCTATATGCGTTTGTTCGCGTATCTGCCGCTGACGCTGAATGCGAACGCGCAGAATGCGTTGCTTATCGCATTCGGTTGCGGCGTAACGGCGAACGCGCTTACGCAGGATGTCGATCTTCAACACATCGACGTGGTCGATATTTCAAAAGAAGCGTTCGCGCTGTCGAGTGAATACCGCGACGCGGGGTACACGAACGCGCTTCGTGACGCGCGCACGGTCGCGATCGTGCAAGACGGGCGATTTTTTCTGCAAGCGAGTCCGCAACGATATGACGTGATCACGGGCGAACCGCCGCCGCCGAAAGTTCAGGGCTCGGTGAATCTTTACACCAAACAGTTTTTCAAATTGATGGCCGATCGATTGAACGACGGCGGCATCGCGACTTTCTGGCTGCCGATTTATCAATTAAACGTCGCCGAAGCGAAATCGATTCTCCGCGCATTTCACGACGCGTTTCCGAACACGCTCATCTGGTCGAGCGCGGATGAAGAATGGATCAAAGGCGCGCCGCACAAGATCGACAACGAGCAGGCGCGAAAGTTTTGGCATTATACGAACACGCGCACAGATCTGGCGCGGATCGGCTTTGAAGTTCCGGAACAACTGGCCGCTTTATACATCATGGACGGCGACGAGATCGCGCGGATCACAAGCGACGCGAAACCGTTGACGGATTTTTTTCCGAAGCGACTGGGCGAAATTACGGAGGACGATCCGGCAATCCACAGCCTCACCACCGATTACATGAATCCGACATCGGCCGCGCGCGATTTTCGCTCGTCAAAGTTAATTCAGCAGATTTTCCCGCAACAAACGATCAATGGGCAGCTCGAGCCGTTCTTTGCGATTCGCGAAATGCGTTATCGCGCGCGACTCATGCAAACGAATTGGTTAGCGGAGCTGGACATTCATCTTCGCGGATCGAATCTGCGCGACCCGGTGCTGGAATGTTTGGACTCGAACGAATTCAGGGTCGCGCTTGCGAAACAGGCGGCAGACGATCGTCAGCCCACCCCGCTCGAAATGTTGCCGGATTTTGTCGCGGACGCGCTCGCCTCCCGTGATTNNNNGGACAAACGCGCCCGAACCGCGCCGAAGCAGGACGATATTTATTTACTCACCTATTTGTATTGCCTGACTGGCCAGGTTCCGAGCGCGGAATCGATCGCCGCGCTTACGCAAGATCGAGAACGACCGATAGCGAAATGGCTTTGGGAGAAATTGCAGGCCGAGTACGGATTCCGTCCGCCAGTCGCCGAGTGACGCAACTAGTCCGGATCCGCTTTGATATAAATTTTGTGGAGAAAATCCGACACCGCGACGCTCGCTAAAATTCCAGCGAACAGCCGCACCACGCGTGGCGCGAACAAAAATCCAAAGGCCAGCCCGGTCGCGCACCAAGGCGCGAGGCAATAAGGACAGGAAAGTAATTGGCCGATGCCGCGTTGAATGCCGCGGCCGCGCGGTTCCTCTTCCACCTCGCCGTGGCCGGCGCTGCGAATGTAAGGGACGAACGGCGCGCGCAGAATTCCGGTGATCCGATCCTTCCCCATGATGCGGCTGAGTTTGTGCATGGCCACTCCGAGCAATGCGAGATCGAACAAGCTCGGGCGCTTCGGCAGTTTATCTTTTTCAATTGCGAGACCGGTGAGCGCTATCACGCCGCTCGCGAAAAATGCGAGCAGGAACGCGTACTCCGCGAGCAATTGCTCCTCGCATTCCTGCTTCTCGTCGGTCTTTTCCCCGTATTTCTCGATCGAAAAATCGAGATCCTGATTCCGCTCCTCGACATCTGGTTGCTTCACATAATTGAATCGTAAACTTCGGGCGTTTTGCGTGTTTTGCTCTCGCGATCGCGATTAAGCCTTCGAGTCGATTGAAATTGTCGCAGGCGTCCCTATCGTTGCGCGCGACATGAAATTTTTTAGCGCGGGAATTTTAGGGTTGGCGCTTGCGATCGAATCGGCTTTTGCCGGTGGCGGCGATTTCACTCCATCGAACTCGATTGCGTCGCTCGGCCCGCCGCGATTCGAGATGGCAGTTCAGTCCGCCTACGTGCTAGGCGTTTTCGGGAATCCCAACAGTTACGAAATCGCGCCGCAATTCATCACCGGCCGGATCCGTTGGAGCGTGAACAACAGCGACAGTTGGGCGCGCGGTTACAATCAATTTTCTATTTCGCTCATGGCCGAACCGATCATTCGTGGCGTAGAAAATTTTTACTACGGGATAAATTTCGGAGGGCGTTACAATTTCGTGCGCCCGAACTCGCGCATCATGCCGTATTTTTCCGGCGGACTCGGTCTCGGTTGGATCGACAGCAATCCGGACATGCGCGGATCGCAGGGCCAGGATTTCACGTTCAACATTCTCACCGGCGCGGGCATTGGTTATC
>QHOZ01000081.1 GCA_003219495.1 Verrucomicrobiota bacterium
AACGTGTCATCAAGACTGATTCCGAAGTGCAGACTTTGTTCGCGGACACGATCACCATGGCGAAGGTTTGTTTCCGCGGCATCGACGTAATAGAGACGCGCGGTAAATTCCTTTTCGCCGCAGCGGACACGGAAACTATCGCCGTCGTTGTCCTGCCACTCGACGTAGTGGCAATCGTCCAACTTCATCCATTCTTTTTTTTCGCTCGCCAATAACGACGGGAGCAGAACGAAAGCGAGGATCGTCGCGGCTGCGCGGGGGGTCACGCTGACATTGTAGAGCATTGGCGCGCGCTGGCGAACAACAAAGCGACGAGCCCGGCAAAGATGCCAAGATCGACCGCCATGTGTTGCGCAAAGCTCCAGTGCTGGCTGGCGTGACCGAAACAACCGCACGTGATATCGAGCCCGCGCGCTTTCGCGGCGACGGTCGCGCCAATGAAAAGCAAAATCAGCGCGGTTAAGATCGACAAGCCGCCGCGGTAAAGAAATCGGAAGACCAATGCGACACCGCAAAGGATTTCCAGCCACGGCAAATACAACGCCAGCCGCACGCTCACGAACCAGGGCAGGGTTTTGTAATTATCGATGTCGAGCCCGAACTGTACCGGATCGATTACTTTGACGACGCCGGCATAAATAAAAATTCCGCCAACGATCAGATCTAAGGCTCGCCAAATAAATTTCATCTTCTCAACTTCTCAACGACTCTTCTTCACCCATTCTTCCCACCCGCCTTGCAAAACTCGAATGTCGTTAGGCAACTGCTCTTCTTCGCGTAACTTTTTCGCAACGTCTCTCGCCAGGTTGCAGCTCTCGGCGCTGCAATAAACGATGATTTTCGGGTCGGGAGACCACCGTTCGCGAAACGCCGGAAACAATTCGTTCCAGCGATCTTCGTTCAGCGAAAACGCGCCGGGGACGTGGTCCTTCGCATATTCGTCATCCGGACGCGCGTCCACCCAGATCACGCCGTCGCCCCAGGCGCGCGCTTGATCGACCGTCACCAGCTCGGACGCGGGGATCGCCGATTGCCACGAAATCTTGTCGCGAAAATAATATCCCTCGCCAACCGCCGGCAGCACGGCGAGCACGAGAAGGATGATTCCTTCGCGAACTGGGAGAAAATTCACTGATTAGCGCTGTACGCCCGTGGTCGCAGTCGGAATCGCCGGTGGCGTAGAAGCCTTCGTTGGAGGCGGCGCCCCTTGGGCGGGCGCGCGCAACATCGCCGGCGGCTGCGGCGCGGTAATCTGCGCGTTCACGTAATATTGTTTCGGCGACTCTTTTGGAAAATCAGTCTGCACGAGCAACGCCGTTCCCATCGGATGGCTCGTGTCTTTCGGTGTCACGTCAATCGTCCATTCGCCTTCTTTGCCCGCCTCGACTTTGGATTCAAAATTCTGGCTGTTGGATTTGATCGTAATTTTCTTGGCCGGAAAATCTTTCGCCGCCTTGACCGAAATCTTTTTCGTCTTCGGTTCGTCGCCGGTCGTCCAATAAACGAAAGCGGGCTTAATCTCGAGCGGCTGCGGAATGGTCGCGCGCAAAGTGAGCACGGTGGTTGATTGCGCCGGCGGCGGCTCGTCCGTTTGCACGGTCACAGTTTTGACCTGCTGACCGGTGCGATCTCCAATGTTCAAGCTGGCGATGATTTCGCCTTTCTCGCCGGGATTGACGATTTCCTTTTGCGTCTGAGTTGTCGTGCAACCGCACGATGCCTTGACCGACTTGAAGCGGACTGGCGCTTTACCGACGTTTTCGTATTTAAAATGCGCGACCGCTTGTTTGTCGTTCATGCCCGGGTGCACATCGACAGTGGATTGCTCCCATTTCAAGTCCGCACGCACGGCGACGGCGACAAAGATCGACAAGGCGAAAGTCAAAATCGTGGTTTTCATTTTTTCGAATAGGAGCGCTCAATATAATCAGCCACCGCATCTCGCCAAGGGCGCGGTGTAATGCCGGTCAGCGCCTGATATTTGGCGCTGGAAAGCACCGAATAAACCGGGCGGCGGGCGACCCAGGCTTTCATGTCCGCGAGCTTCGATGCGCCCACCGTGTTCGTCTTCAATGGAACGCCAACTTTTCGACAGCAATCGAGCGCGTGCTGCGCGTACTCTTGCCAACTGCACTCACCCGAGTTCGCGAAGTGCAAAACGCCGCCCGGAAGATCGACATCGAACAAACGCGGCAGCGCCTCGGCAATGTCGTGGGTGTAAGTGGGCGTTGAAAACTTGTCCGAGATCGCTTCAACGCGATCTTCTTCGCGCGCGCGCTTGATCATTCCATCGACGAAGCTCGGCCGATCCGGACCGAAAACCCATGAGACACGTACGACGAGATGTCGATCACTCGCTTGGAGCACAAACTTCTCTCCGGCTCTCTTTGATTTGCCATAGAGGCTGATCGGCGTTGTAGCGTCCTCTTCCACGTACGGTTCGCGTTTCTCGCCGTCGAAAACGTAATCGGTGCTGATGTGAATCAACTTCGCGCCAGTGTCGCGGCAGATTTCGGCGAGCACTTTCGGCGCTTCGGCATTGATCGCGAACGCTTCCTCTCGCTTTGATTCGGCAAGATCGACGTTGGTAAACGCGGCGCAGTTGATCAGGACGTCGAATTCGATCCGCGATAATTTTTCTCGAACCTGATCGAGCTTGGCGAGATCGAGTTGCGCGTGGTTAAACGCGCCAGCGATTTCAAACTTCCCGTTATATTCGCGCGCAAGCGCCGCGCCTAGTCGGCCGCCCGCGCCCAAGATTACGATTCGCATCGCTCAATACCGCCCCGCGCGCTCGAGCAACGGTTGCCACCACGCTTGATGATCGATGTACCAGTTGACCGTTTCTTCGAGGCCTTGTTTGAAATCGTTGCGCGGTTTCCATTTCAATTCTTTCTCGGCGAATGAAGAATCGATCGCGTAACGGCGATCGTGGCCGAGGCGGTCCTTCACGAACGAAATGAGCGACTCGGGTTTGCCGAGCTGTTTCAAAATCATTTTCACGAGCTCGATGTTCGCCATCTCGTTGCCGCCGCCGAAATTGTAGACCGTTCCCGCTTTTCCTTCGAAAAGCGCGGCGACCACCGCCGAGCAATGGTCCTCCACGTGGATCCAGTCGCGCACGTTCATGCCGTCGCCGTAAACCGGGAGCGGCTCATCGCGCAGCGCTTTGACGAGCATGAGCGGAATCAACTTCTCCGGGAACTGATACGGCCCGTAATTGTTCGAGCAGCGCGTAACGACAACTTCCTGCCCGTAGGTGCGATGATCCGCGAGCGCTAGAAGATCGGCGCCGGCTTTGGTCGACGAATACGGCGAACTCGGATCGATCGGACTTTGCTCGGTGAACTTTCCGGTTTTGCCTAACGAACCGTAGACTTCGTCCGTGGAAATTTGGACGAAACGCTCCACGCCGTGTTTGCGCGCGTTGTTCAAGAGCACGCTCGTGCCGATCACGTTCGTGTGAATGAAATTCTCCGGTGAATTGATGCTTCGATCGACATGCGATTCGGCGGCGAAATTCACGACCGCGTAAAATTGCCGGTCGAGCATCAATTCATCCATCGCGTCGGCATTCGCGATGTCGGCTTTGAAAAATTCGTAGCGCTCGCCATGTTCCTCGACCACGCCCGCAAGATTGGCGAGGTTGCCGGCATACGTGAGCGCATCCACATTCGTGATCGAGGCCGGCTTGTAATGTTGCAAAATATAACGAATAAAATTGCTTCCGATGAAGCCGCAGCCGCCGGTTACGAGAATTCGCACAGCAAGAGCTAGCAGCGCCGAGCCTGGCGCGCTAGCGGATTTTCCCATTCTCGGGCCGCAAT
>QHOZ01000082.1:0-9428 GCA_003219495.1 Verrucomicrobiota bacterium
CGCATGATAGGTGAAAGATCGACCGTCTCCGGCCCGCGCAATTCGGTGTGCACGGCGAACGCCGGCACTTTGATGTCGTAGACAAATTTTTCCAGACACGCAACGCACGTCACCTCGACCGGTTGTTTGACTGAGCCGTTCGCCCAGAGCGCTCCTTCGGCCAGGCCGATGTCGATCTTGTAGTGCATCGGTCCGGCGCAGCGCACACCGTCAGATTCCAAATCCTGAATCAGGCAATCCTCTTCGCCCTCGAGATGCAGCCCCTCAGCCGGGACCTGTTTCAAATGAACTTTCACTGCGAATCCTACTGCTTGAATTTTTTTCCCAACGCGGCCGCCACATCGGCCGGCACAAACTTCGAAACGTCGCCGCCGAGCCGCCCAATTTCCTTCACCAACCTCGAACTCAAATACGTGTACTCCTCCTTCGGCATTAAGAAGATCGTTTCCACGCTGTCCTGTAGTTTTCGATTCATCAACGCCATCTGAAATTCGAATTCGAAATCGGAGACTGCGCGCAGTCCGCGAACAACCGCATTGGCCTGCTCGCGCGTCGCGAAATCGATGAGCAATCCCTCAAAATGCGCGACGCGCACGTTGTCGATCCTGCCCACGGTTCGGCGGAGTAAATCGAGGCGCTCCTCGAGCGAGAAGAGCGCTTGTTTCTCGTCGTTGTGCGCGACGGCCACGATCACTTCGTCGAACAGTTTTCGCGCGCGCTCGACCACGTCGAGGTGGCCATTGGTGACCGGATCGAAGCTGCCGGGATAAATTGCGCGTTTCATTTCGGCGGAAGCTCAATCATTCGCGCGCAAACTTCAAATCAACGATTCGCGGCGGCGAACGCCAAAGAGTGGGGCGGCCATTTGCCGAAGTGTCTGCAAAAGCGGAAGATATATGCCCCGCATAATGATGAATCCGTCCAACTACAAAAAGATCGCGGTTGCGAGCGCGTTTTCACCGCGCTTCGAGCAGGTTCTCTCGGAAGCGGGCCGGATTCAAAATCGTTTCGGCGGGGACTTGAGTTTGATCTACGTCGGTGAGCGCAGCGAGGAAACGACTGGAAAATTTCGCGAAATCTTAAGTCGATTGAAATTGCCCGACGATTCGCCTGTTTATTATGGCCAGGGTGATCCGGCGGATGGAATTCTGCGCGCCATCGCGGAAAACAATGTCGATCTTATCGTCGCCGGCGCATTGGAAAAAGAAAGCGCCCTTCATCCGTTTCTTGGAAAGGTGGCCCGGCGACTTTTACGCGAAGCAACTTGCTCGGTTCTCCTGTTCACTCATCCCGAGGTCGAGCCCAAGCCGATGCGCAAGATTGTTTTTGTCGCGAACTATTCCGACCACGCGCAGCGCGCGTTCCAGCAAACGCTGAAGCTCGCCGAAGCAGAAGGGTGCGAGCGGCTCTACGCGGTCCGCGTTTACACCACTTTCGATGAAGTTCGCGCGTCGACCTTTGTTGACGACGGCAGCGGAGCTCCGCGGCCGCGCACTTTCGACGAGGAAGAAGACACGCTCGAAAAATTCGTGCTCGCCGCGGGGGATACGGATGTCCCGATCGAAGCGCGCTGCATTCGCGGCAATACTGGATTCGCGGCGTCGGACTTTGTGAAATCAGTCGAAGCCGATTTGCTCGTTGTCCCGGTGCACAAGAGCGAAACCTCGGCGGAACGCCTGCCGAATCACGTCGCGTGGATCGCGGACGTGATTCCATGCAATCTCTGGCTCGTTCGTTGAGTTAGATGACAACTACAGGCGCGCCTGAGTTTCACGCATTCGGTCTTTCGCATCTCATCGTCATCTTGTTGACGATCGTTTTGCCGTTTGTCCTGGCGTTGTTCGTCCATCGAACGAAATCGCCGCGCCTGGAACGCTCGATCCGCCTCACGATCTCGGCGTTGCTCTTAATAAATTATGTCGCCTACGTTTTCCTCGGTCGAAACTTTGGCGTCGATCAATGGTACAAATCGCTGCCGCTGCAATTGTGCGATTGGGCAATGATCGTGATCATCGGCGCGCTTTGGACCGGCAACCGCCGCTGGCTTGAGATCGCGTACTTTTGGGGAATCGGCGGAACGTTACAGGCGCTCATCACGCCAAATTTGCAATTCGGCTTTCCCGATCTCCGCTTCATCAGTTTCTTCATCGCGCATTCCGGAATCATCGTCGGCATTATTTTCCTGATGTTGATCTACGGATTTCGGCCAACCGCCAAAGGAATCGTGCGCACGTTTTTGTGGACGGAAGTTTATTTCGTCGTAGCGTTCACGGCCGATCTGCTGACCGGCGAGAACTACGGTTTTCTCCGCCACAAACCGGAAGCCGCGTCGTTGTTGAGCATGTTGTCGGACTCGCGCGTGCCTTATCTGCTCGAGTTCCACGCGCTCGCGTTTTTATTTTTCTGTGTGCTCTATACGCCGTTCGCGATTGTCGATCTTGTCCGCAAGCTAAGCGGCAAGCGCGCGATGTGATTAATTTTCGCGCGCCGCGCGTTTGGTTTTCACCGCGTCGAGAAATTCCGTTGGCGCGAAGTCGTCCGTGAGCAGCGGCGCCTTTTTGTTCGCCTCGACGAGCGCCGGTCGAAACGCGCGCGCCGCGGCCGCAGGATCGACATTTTTCCGGAACACGGGACTGAATCCAAGCCGCGCTACGTTTTTGCAAAGATCTTCGAGCGACGGCGACTTGAAATTCGCAGCCACCAAAATCGCATTGTCCGTCTCAGGAACTTCGAACAGGCCCAACTGCGGGAACACTTCGCGCATCGTGCGAATGTCGGACGCGAAGAGCGAGCTGTTCGTGTGCACGTTCGCGACGAACAAGCCGTCCGGGGTCATGTGCGCCTGCGCGAGCTTGTAGAATTCCATCGTTTTCAAATGCGGCGGCACGAATCCGCCACGAAACGCGTCGAGAATTATCCAGTCGTAAACGTTTTTCGAATGCCGGAGAAACATTCGGCCGTCCGCAACGTCGACTTTGTCGCGCTCGGATGGTTTGAACGCCAAATGCTTTTGCGCGAGCTCGAAAACTTTCGGATCGATCTCCACCGTTTCCATCGTCGCGGTCGGAAATGCCTGCTCGAAGAATTGGTTAAATCCGCCGCCGCCAAGTCCGATCATCAGCGCGTGCTTCGGGCTCGGATGAAAAATCGCGCTTGCCGCGATCCATCCCGTGTAAGGCACGACTAAATGCGTTGGATCGTTTAGATCGACCGCCGATTCGCGATAAAGCCGGCTGCGCCAAACGCTGCGCATCTCCACGATCGATCCGGAGCGCTCGATGGTGATGTGATTGTAAGGCGTCTCGAACGAAAGCGAATTTACCTCTGCGACGATTCGTTGGGCGAAGACGCAGACGAGGGCGATCGCGAGAACAAAACGGCCCAGAGCAAAAATTGAATTGCGGCGGCGGCGATCCACCAGACGTGAAGCAAAACGCGCGTGCCGAATGTTGGAATCAGCACAAAGGCGGCAATCAACACGCCGATAATGTTTCCGAGTGTCGAAACTCCATTGAGCAAACCGGCCGAGCGTCCGGCCGCTTTTTCGCGACGATCGTACCAGGCGATGCACACCGGAGTTATACTCGACAAACTCAGCACGGGAACAAAATAGAGCAGCGCGCACGCGGAAATGAGTTTCACCGGCAGATTTTCGATGTGAAGATCGAGCCAATCGCAAATCGCGGACGAAGCGAGACTGTTGAAGAGAAGCGTGAGCGCGCAAAGGATCATGAACACGGCGACGATGCGGCGCTGACTTGATGTCGATCTTGAGCTCACGGCCGCGCCGATGAACGAGCCGGTGCTAAACGCGGCGAGAAAAGTCGTGATCAAGCTCGCCCAAACGAAAATGGAATTGCCGAAAAATGGAGCGAGCACGCGGGACGCGACCAGTTGCAAGCCCATGCTGAGCATGCCGAGCAGGAAAACGAGACTGAACAAAAGCGCCGACATGCTTCAAAAATATGAACGGTCCGTTACGTTTCCGGCGAACTGGGGGTTGTTTGGCTGGGGGTTGTTTCATTCATGAACACGAGTTTGAGGCGAGATGCGCTCTTTGTTCAAGGCAGTTGTCGCGAAGGAAAACAACGAAAGCCAAACGGGGTCTTTAAAATTCGTGCATTCCTGCTTTGGTTAGGCTCATGCCGCGAATCAAACCATTTCGCATTCGCAAGGTCACGATCGGTGGCAAGCGGCCGGTTTTTATTCTCGGCCCGTGCGTCATCGAATCGGAAAAGTTCATTTGGCGAATGGCGCGCGAGATCGCGAAGATCTGCAAAGGCGAGGATGTCGATCTTGTTTTCAAAGCTTCCTACGACAAAGCGAACCGCACTTCGGTGAAATCGTTTCGCGGATTTGGCGCGCGCGAAGGCTGCGAAATTTTGGCGGAGATTGGCAAGGAGCTGAAAGTTCCGGTGACAACGGACGTGCATTCGCCGGATGAAGCGAAGCTCGCGGGGGGAATGATCGATCTCCTGCAAATCCCTGCGTTTCTCTGCCGGCAAACGGATTTGCTGAAAGCGGCCGCGCAGAGCGGTCGCGCGGTGAACGTGAAGAAAGGACAATTTCTCGCGCCGTGGGATTTGAAAAACATTGCCGGCAAATTAATTGCCTTCGGTTGCAAAAGTTTTTGCTTCACCGAACGCGGGACAACTTTTGGCTATAATAATCTCGTGGCCGACATGCGCTCGCTCGCCTGGATTCGCGAAGCCGGTTATCCGGTGATTTTCGATGCGACGCATTCGGTGCAGCGTCCGGGCGGAGGCGGTGACAAAACTTCAGGTGATGGTGCGCTCGCGCCGGTGTTGGCGCGCGCCGCGATGGCGACGGGTTGCGACGGAATTTTCATGGAAGTGCACGAGAACCCCTCACGCGCGATGTCTGATGCGGCGAATCAAGTTCCGCTAAAGCAGTTGCCGAAGCACCTGCGCATGTTAAAGGCTATCCATGCTGCCGTTTCGTAACGGTCGCTCGGGAAATCGCGGCCGCATTGTTCGTTTGTTGTCGATCTTACTCGTATCGATCTTTGCGTTTCAATCAGGTTGGGCGGCGAAACCAAAAGGGAAGGGAAGTAAGAAGTTGGCGACGGCAACGCCAAGCCCCGGCGAACAAAATTTAACCAACATTCCGCTGCCGATCGGTCACGAAGCGAAAGGTCTCGTGCTTCCCGATTTTGATTTGGAAGGGCATTTGCGCGGAAAATTCGAAGCGGCCTCCGCGAAACGTCTCGATGAAGAGCACATCGGCTTTCATTCATTGAAGATCACAACGTTTACGCCGGAAAATAAACCGGACGTGACGATTCAGCTGAGCGATTCGGTTTTGAATTTGAAGACGCGCGTTTTGAGCTCGAACGACCGCACCACGATTCAGCGCGCCGATTTCAACATTGCGGGCGACTCGGTCGAGTTCGACACCAACACGCGCACCGGCAAACTCGTTGGCAACGTGAAGATGGTGATCACGAGCCAATCGCAATTGTTAACAAACCCGAACGAGTGAGCAGAGCGGCGGCCATTTTGATAGCGATAGTGTGCGTCGCAGTCGCGCGCTCGCCCGCGCAAACTTCGGAGTCGCCAACCGCCGCGGCGTCGCCAAAAAAGAAGCAGGAGAAAAAAACCAAAGACGCTTCGAATTCCAATCCGTTGCTCGCTGGAATCAAAGGCACTTCGAGCAACGAGCCGGTGACGACGGAAATTTACGCGGACAATGCGTTCTTTGATTCGAGCAAAAACGAAGGAATTTTCAGCGGACACGTGAAGGTAGCCGATCCGCGGTTTACGTTGCAGGCCGAGAAGTTGACCGTTTACATCACAAAAGGAGAAAACCAGGGCTTGGACAAAGCGATCGCGGAAGGAAACGTCGCGGTGGTGCGAGATCGTCCCGATCCAAACGGCGGCGCGCCGACGCGCGCGGTCGGTCGTTCGGACCAGGCGACCTATATTGCGACCACCGGAAATGTGGAATTGCGCGGAAGTCCGCGGGTGCAGGAAGGCGTGAACACGCACGTCGGCACAAGTCCCGACACGGTAATGATCGTGAATCAAAATGGACAACTGACAACGCGCGGCCCGAGCCGGACGGAGATTCGTCAGGAACCCAAGAACGACAACAACGGCGAAAAAAAGAGCGAGACGAAATCGGGCGCATCGCCGAAAACATCTGCCACACCATGATCGGGCAAACCCAACCTGCCACCGCAGCCCAACGTTCAACGCCGGCTGCGCCGATGGTCGACAGCGTGCTCGCGACCGATCAGCTCGTGAAAATTTATGGCGGACGCGCGGTAGTTAACGGAGTGAATATTAACGCGCGCGCCGGCGAAGTAGTCGGCTTACTCGGACCGAACGGCGCCGGTAAGACGACTAGCTTTTACATGATCGTCGGACTCGTTAGGCCAAATAGCGGCCGCGTCCTATTCTCCGGCACTGACGTGACGGATTATCCGATGTTCAAACGCGCGCGTCTCGGGATGGGTTACTTGCCGCAGGAGGAATCGATTTTCCGCAAAATGACGGTCGAGCAAAACATCATGGCGATTCTCGAGACGCTCTCGATCAGCAAAGCGGAGCGGAAACAGCGTTGCGAGCAATTGCTTCACCAGTTCGGCATCGAGCGCATCGCCAAGAACCAGGCGCTAACGTTGAGCGGCGGCGAGAAGCGGCGATTGACGATCGCGCGATCGCTCGTGACCAAGCCGAAGTTGCTCATGCTCGACGAGCCGTTTAGCGGTGTCGATCCAATCGCGGTCTATGATGTGCAACAGATCATCGTGAATCTGAAAAAACTTGGGCTCGCGATTTTAATTACGGACCACAACGTGCGCGAGACGCTGTCGATCGTGGATCGCGCGTATTTGATTTTCGAAGGCCGCGTCGAAAGCGAAGGCACGAGCGATTTTCTCATCAGCGACCCGATCAGCCGGCAATTGTATCTCGGGGAACGGTTCAAGATGTGACGGCGCGTTCCCAGCGCCAAACCTTCAGATTATTTTCCGCGTCAATTGTCTCACCGATTTTGGTGAAGCCACACTTCTCGAGCACGCGAGTGGAAGCGTTTGGCTCGGCGAGCGTGTGGGCACAGATTTTTTTCAGACGCGAATCGCCCGCGACGAATTCGCAGAGTGCTTTCGCAACTTCGGTCGCGTATCCACGGCCTTGATACGCGGGCGCGATGCCATAGGCGATCTCGGCTACGCCATCCGGATCTGGCGGACCGGGAAAACCGCCGGTGCCGATCAACACATTGTCGATCTTGTGAATGACGGCGAAGCCGAATTGCCACGGGTCGAATTGCTTCGCTGTTTGCAGGCGCGCCTTGAAATCGGCGGACGCTTCGAGCATTTGCTCGTGAATTCCATCCGCGACGCGAAGTCCGGCGACGTTTTCAAATTCGGCCGGACCGCGAAGCAATGCGCGCAAATGTCGCGGTAAATGCGGCGCGAGGATCAGGTTTGAAGTTTGAATCGTCATTGCGCAAACAGTGAGAGATTCCGCGACATCGCTCGGAATGACAATTGATCAGAATTGGAAATCGCGTGGTATCCGCGCTAGAAGTTAACATTCAATGAGCAAGGGAGCCGCAACCGGAAGAGCGAGTCAGGCGACGCGCAATCCGCGCGAAACGGTGCCGGTCGTGACCGTGGAAAGCTTCTACAACTCGCACGCGGAAAAGTTGCAAATGAAATTGGAAGGGCCGCGCACCGGATTTCACCGGAAAATTCGCGAGCCCACCATCAACCGTCCCGGTCTCGCGCTCGCCGGCTTCTACACTTATTTCGCCGAGAAACGCGTGCAGGTTTTCGGCGCGGCCGAGCATTCGTATTTGAAAAGTCTGTCTGCGAAAGTGCGGGCGAAGCGTTACCGGAAGCTCTGTGCGTGTAAAATTCCGTGCGTTGTTGTATCGCGCGGATTTCATGTCGATGCCGCGTTGCTGGAGGCGGCGGAGAACGAGAAGATCGCGGTTTTTCGGACGCCGATGATCACGATGAAATTCATCAACGCGGCGACGATCGCGCTCGAGATGGATTTTTCGCCGACGGTGACGGAGTTCGGAAGCATGGTGGACATTCTTGGGGTGGGCGTTTTGATTCGCGGCGCAAGCGGAATTGGCAAAAGCGAGACTGCGCTTGGCTTGATCGAGCGTGGTTACAGTTTGGTTTCGGACGACGTGACGCGCATCACATCGATTGAAGGACGCGAGTTGATGGCGACCTCGCCCGATCTCACACGCAATCACATGGAGGTGCGCGGCATCGGGATCATCAACGTCGCCTCGGTTTTTGGAATCGGCAGCATTCGGCTGGAGAAACGGCTCGATTTAGTCGTCACACTCGAGGAATGGGACAGCGTGCAAGAAATCGAGCGCGTCGGAATGGAACGCCAGGCTTACGAAATCCTCGGATTGAAAGTCCCGCATGTGACTATCCCGGTGAAACCCGGCCGCGACATCGCGCGCTTGATCGAAGTTGCGGCGATGGATCAGAAATTAAAAGGCCTCGGCCAAAACAGCGCCATCGACTTCAACACGAAGTTGCTCAATTTAATGGAACCAAGATCGACAACCACCAATGGGCCTGCTTAGTCGCCGTTCGAGCGAAGCCTCGCCGCAACAAAAAATTGAAAAGGACGTGCCGGTGATCAACCGGCTCGGCTTGCACGCTCGTCCCGCGGCAATGTTTGTTCGAATCGCGAGCCGTTTTCGCTGTGAAATTTGGGTTTCGAAGGAAGGCGAAGAAGTGAATGGAAAGAGCATCATGGGGTTGATGATGCTCGCGGCCGGACAGGGATCGAAGCTTCACCTTCGCTGCGAAGGACCGGACGCGGCGAAGGCGATCGCCGAGCTCGAGGAATTGATCAATGCGCGCTTTCATGAGGAGTAATTCTCCTTTAGAATCGCGCGCGAATGAGCGGCGCTAAGAACGAAATCCGATTGCAAGGCGCGGGTGTTTCGCCCGGCCTCGCGCATGCCGTCATTCACGTGGTGCGCGACGATCACGATGACGTCGCGCGTTATCAGATCGAGCGCGCGCAAATTGGAAACGAGATCGCGCGTTTCGAAACTGCGCTCGTCCAAACACGCGTCCAGATCCTCGAGATGCAGCAAAAAATCGCGGAAGCGATCGGCACCAAGGACGCCGCGATTTTCGATGCGCACCTTCTTGTCGTCGAAGACCGGACGTTGATCGATGAAGTATTGCGCCGGCTGGAGAGCGAACGTTGCAACGTCGAATGGGTTTTTCAAGAAGTCGCGAACAGTTATGCCGAAACGCTGAGCAAGATCGACGATCCTTATCTGCGCGAGCGCGCGGTCGATCTTCAGGACGTGGCGCGCCGGATCGTGAGAAATTTGCACGGTAAAACTCCCGAGCGGATTATGGCCGGGGTCGAGCCGCACATTTTGGTCGCGCACAATCTGACTCCATCAGA
>QHOZ01000082.1:9635-17054 GCA_003219495.1 Verrucomicrobiota bacterium
AGGCGTTGGCGTACTACGGCGAAATCGAGATTCGCAAGGATCGAGTCACGAAAGAGCTCGAAGGCCTGCGCGAAATTTCTTCCACTACGAGCGACGGCCGGCACATTGTTCTGTCCGCGAACATCGAGTTGCCGAGCGATGTCGAATCCGTCGCGGAAAACGGCGCCGAAGGCATCGGGCTTTATCGCACGGAATTTCTTTTCGTGAATCGCGACACGCTTCCGACCGAAGAGGAACAATTCGAAACGTATCGGAAAGTCGCGGAGCGCGTGAAATCCAATCCGCTCATCATTCGCACGTTCGATCTCGGCGGCGATAAGCTTGCCGTCGGCGCGGTCGATGTCGGCGACGAGCTCAATCCGTTTCTCGGCTGGCGCGCCATTCGTTTTTGCTTGGAGAACATCGACATCTTCAAAACGCAATTGCGCGCGATTTGGCGGGCGAGCGCGGTTGGCAATGTCAAAGTGATGTTCCCGATGATTTCCGGGTTGGAAGAATTGCGGCGCGCCAAAGAAGTTCTCGCTGAATGCCGGCTCGAAGTTGGCGAGAAAAACGTCGGTGAGATGGAAGTGGGCGCGATGATTGAAATTCCGAGCGCGGCGATTTCGGCGGATGCGCTCGCGCGCGAAGTCGATTTCTTCAGCATCGGCACGAACGACCTGATTCAATACACGATTGCGGTCGATCGCGTGAACGAGCGCATCGCGCATCTTTACGAACCGACGCATCCGGCGGTCTTGCGTTTGTTGAAGATGATCGCGGACGCGGCGCACGCGAACAAAATCTGGGTCGGCGTTTGCGGAGAAATGGCGCGCGATGTTGCGCTCATGCCATTGTTGATCGGGCTCGGTATGGACGAGCTTAGCGTCGGCGCGACTTCGGTGCCGCGCGTGAAAATGGCGTTGCGCAGTCTGGCCGTTCCGGAATGTCAGCAACTGGTGGCGGATGCTCTCAAGCTCGAGACGTCATCGGAAATTCTCGCGCGCTGTGTCGATCTCGCGACCAAACGCTACGGCGAGCTGCTCGGGTGATTTGGTCGCACCGGTTGCCCGAACCGCTAGCTGCCCAATCCTTTTGAACGCACTCTTTTTGGCAGATGTCGATCTTTGGCTAGAGTCCAAGCTCTCCTGAATGAAATTTTTCGCTCGGTTTAAAGGGCGCGGCAAAACGCGCAGCAAACTTTTTCGCTACGGCTGGAAGATCTCGCTGCTCTTGCTGATCGCCGGCGGCGGATTCGCGCTGCTAATGTTTTATGGCGCGTGGGCGGCTAGCTTCGACATGAAAAAAGTCGGCGCGATGCCGGAGCGCAACACTGTCTTCGACGTCGATGGAAAAATTTACAGCCGGCTCGCGGGCTCAAACCGGTTGCGCGTTTCGCTCGACGAAGTGTCTCCGCATTTTATCGACGCTCTCCTCGCGCGGGAAGATACGCGCTTCTACCAACATCCCGGCGTCGATTGGCGCGGAATTTTGCGCGCGCTCGTGCGCGATGTGTTGACTCGCTCGGCGAAAGAAGGCGCGAGCAGTATCACGCAGCAGCTCGCGCGGAACAGTCTGCCGCTCGGCGGACGAAACCTTAGCCGAAAACTTCTCGAAGCGATGGTCGCGTTCCGGATCGAGCATGAGTTCACCAAAAAACAGATTCTCGAGCTTTACGTGAACCGGATTTATTTTGGCGCCGGTTGTTATGGCGTTGAAACAGCGTCGCAAGCTTACTTCGGCAAACACGCGAAAGATCTCAATCTGCCCGAAGCCGCGTTGATTGCGGGTTTGATTCGTAGTCCCAATCGATTTTCGCCTCTGAAAAATCCGGAGGGCGCGGCGAATGAGCGAAACGCAGTGCTCGATCGCATGGTGGAGGTGAAAAAAATTTCCGCGGGAGAAGCAAATCAGGCAAAGGCCGCCAAAGTGAACGCGCATCCGAGACGATTGCTTCAGATCCAGGAGAATTACGCGATGGATGCGGTGCAGCGCGATTTGAATCTGATCCTGACACAGGACCAGATCGACAACGGCGGCATGTTTATTTACACAACGCTCGACCCGAGGGTGCAGGACTCGGCGCAGCAGGCGCTCGAAACGCAGCTGACGAAAATCGAGCATCAGTCGGGTTTCAATCATCCGCTCAAGGCGAATTATCATCCGCCGGAAAACGGCGAGGACTCATCGATGCCGTATTTGGAAGGCGCGCTGGTGGCGATCGATAACGCCAGCGGTGGAATTCGCGCGCTCGTTGGCGGGCGCGATTATGCGCAAAGCAAATTCAATCGCGCGTTGCCGCCGGCGAATCGCCAGGTTGGCTCCGCATTCAAACCGTTCGTTTACACGGTCGCGTTTTCCGAAGGGTTGCTGCCCGGAGCGGCGATCAGCGACGCGCCGATCCAGCCGGGCGAAATCGATGGCGCGGGAACGTGGTCGCCCGCGAATTCCGACGGGACTTACGGCGGGACTCAGCCGTGCTCGTACGGACTGATTCATTCACGCAACACGATGAGCGTACGCGTTGGACAGTTTGCCGGACTCGATTCCGTCCAAAAAATTGCGACGACTTTGAATTTGAGCGAGAACGTTCCGCACGGTCCCGCGATTTACATCGGCTCGTTTGAAACAAATCTGAAAGATCTCACCGCGGCCTACGCCGTTTTTCCAAACGGTGGCGTGCGAAAGCAGGCTTACATCATCGAGCGGATCGACGATGCGGAGCACCAGCCGGTTTATCGCGCGTCGCACATTGCGGCGCCGGGGCTCGATCCGAGCGCGGCGTGGATGACATCGCAATTGATGGAGGAAGTGCTCACGCGCGGAACCGCGGCGGCAGCGCGCTCGTTAGGCTTCAAGTTGCCGGCGGCAGGAAAAACCGGGACTACGAATGATTACAAAGATGCGTGGTTCGTCGGATACACGTCGACTCTGACCTGTGGCGTTTGGGTTGGATTTGATCAACCGGTCACGATTATTCCGCACGGCTACGGTGCCGCGCTCGCCTTGCCGATTTGGGTGCAGGTGATGAATAAGGGAGCGACAATTTATCCGCCGCAGGATTTGCAGCCGACAATGCCGATGGCGCATGCGTTGGTCTGCTCGCTTTCAAATCATCTCGCGACGACCGGTTGTGAATCGGCGGCGACGGCCTACGAAATCGATATTCCCGCGGACAAGGTGCCCACAACCGCATGCGAAGTTCATGGCGGCGACCAAATGCAATTCGCGCAGAAGCTCAACCCATTCGGCAAAAAAGGCGCCGATATCCCGAACAAACTGTTTCAGTCGTTCAAGAAATTCTTCGGCGGCAGCAGACCGTAGGAATCTGCGAAAGAAAGCGGGTGAGGGGAATCGAACCCCCGTGTGCAGCTTGGGAAGCTGCCATTCTACCATTGAATTACACCCGCGGAAGAATTGCAGATTGTAGATTTCAGATTTGGGATTGCAAGTTGCTTGGCGAGTCTGATATGCATCGTTCCGTCTGAAATCGCCTCGCTCCAGCAGGGCTGTGTGGGTCGGCATTTTGATTTGCGCGCTAGTTTTTAACGCGGCGCAATTTGCTCGCGCGCTAACACCGGAGTGGGACCCCGGCGTTCCAAAGGACTTGTTCCAAAATGGAAATCCACCCGAGAGACTGCGACCCGCTAAATGCAAGGAATGCAAAGAGGCGATGGAAAAATTGCAAGCTGCGATGGACGACTGGTACGCGATGGAGCTCTCCGAGGGCCAACAGGATCGCAAGGACGCTGTTCACATCCAGGACACGGACAAGAACAAGGCAAAGAACGCCGAGGGCGACGCCAAGATTAACGAAGCGAAGGCGGGCCTAGGGCAACCAAAGGATGGAGGTAAGGAGGCTCAAAAGAAACAGGGAGAAAACTCGGCCAAAGACGCAAAGGAGCCTGGAAACAAAGGAAAGAAGGCAAAAGAGATCCTCAAGGATAAAATTAAAAAGCTCTTAAAAGAGCTCCAGGACTGCGAAAAAAATAAATGTAAAGAACCCCAGGAGACGACACCGACGCCGACTCCAAGGCCGACGGATGAGACAACGCCCACGCCGACGCCGGCTACCGAAGAGGAAAAGCCTCCAACTCTTCCCAATCCAATTACGCTTCCAACTCCACCACCGTGCTTCAACACCGATGCGGAGAGAAAGGCGTTTGTAGACAAATGGCAACCCATTGCCACGGATCAGGGGGTTGAGGCGCGTAAGGCCAGGGAAATATATAATTTAAAAGACGCCAAAGCCAAAGCCGAGCCTTGGGGAATCTACTGGCAGAAGAAAGAAGCCATTCACAAAGCAAGTGCTGACGCGCTGCAAAAAATAATCGATGACGCGGACGACCCGAAGAAAACACCGGTTCCTTGTCCAAAGAAAACGACTACGGGCGGGGGCGGCACTAAGCCGACTCCGACACCGAAAGGCAGACCAAAGAGAGCCCCGCGAATTACCACCGGAGGCAATGTCTCTTATGACGGCAGCCCGATGGAGGATTTCTGTACTGAAATTTCCGATAACAAGGTCAAGGTGGATATAACCGGGACTGGAGAGACGATTGGTCACATCGCTGACGCCAGAATTAGCAATCTAACGGACGAATCAATCGCTTTTACGATTCCCGCCGCCGTTCTGGAATCGCGCAGCGGAAAAAATCAGAATTACGGAATCCCGCATACGACGGATGTCGCGCTCAGACCGCATGAAGCGAAAACGATTCCGCTTGATGGTATTTGTCTGGATCGACACAAACCGCCCGTCGGCAAAGGCATTGGCGATGATCTGGCATTCAATGATTGCGATCCGGACGCGCGAATCCCGCACGATCAGTCGGATCGCATGCTGCGAATTGCCGAAACCGTTTACGAAGCCGCCGACGAGCTCGAGGAGGATGGGAAACTCAAAGAGATTCCGTACAAAGATCCGAAAAAGCGGAAGGAGATTGTCGAGCAGTGGGCCACTTGGATCCGCATGTCCGAGGTTACAGGCGATCCGCCACCTACCAAGGACGACCTCAAGAAAGTCGTTGAGAAGCAGGTCGGCAAGGTTCCGCCGGACAAACAAAAGAAAATAGACGAGGGCATCGACACCATTTTCGATAAGATCGAGCTGACGAACGAAAAGGCGAAAGACCTAGATAAGCCGGGGCCGGAAGAGGAAACCACACCGGCGATTCCATCGGGGACAGGGGACAACGTTTCCAACGACACGCCTACTCCAGCGCCGGAGACGCAGGAAAAAAAGAAAAAAGTCGGCAAGAACAAGAAAAAGAAATGGCCAAAGCCAGTTCAGGATTGGATCGACAAATGGCACGATGCCGAAAAGGCGAACGGGCAGTTGGACTGGGTACAACAAGATTACTATGATGCGCTGATGAAATATTGTGAGAAAAACAGTCCTCACTGGCGCGAGCTGAAGGATGCGTGTGACAACGCCACGAAAAAGGGGGTCGCAAAAGGTGCCACTCAGGCGGACAGGGACGATGCCAACAAAGCTTGTGCCGAATTGAAAAAGCAAGAAGACGAGCTTTCCAAAGATTTTGACAAAACGGACGACGCGGAGAAAGCCAATGCCGACGAAAAGGAAGCGGGCAAAAATATCGATGACGCGACTAAGGACAGCGTTAAACAATACGAGAAAGACCATCCGCCGGTGAAGGCCGTGTGGTGAGCGAATCGACTACGGCCGCACCGCGACCAATGTTCCGACGTTAACGTGAGAGAATAATTGTTCGATATCCTTGTCGAACATTCGGACGCAACCGTGCGACAACGATTTGCCGACCGTGGTCGGATGCGGCGTGCCGTGAAAGCCTACGACATTGTTGCCCTCTTTCGCGAAACCGATCCAATAATGGCCAAGTTCATTGCCGGGTTCGCCCGCGGGAAAGATTTCCCCCGTCAGCGGGTGCTCCCAATCCGGATCGCGGAGCATTTGGAAGATATGGAAAGTTCCGAGCGGAGTCTCCCAGCCAGCACGCCCGACCGCGACCGGAAAACTTCTTATCGCGCGGTCCCCATGGTAAAGCGTGGCCCGGTGGGCTCTGCGGCTAATCTCCAGGCGCACCTCCTTGTCGGTTGGAACTTCGACCATTTGGCCTGAGCAACAGCATGCGGTAAATGCAAGTAACCCAGATGCGATAATCGATCTTCTCACGGTGGGCATTAAATTGAATCGGACCCGCGTTGTCGATCTTCCGATTCGTTGTTGACTCCAAGCCACGCGATCCAAGATGATTGGGTTGTTCAAGAAAGGAGGCCGCATGAAAAGAGTGTCCACTTTTGGGCTGCTCGTGTTCGGTTTTGCTTTCGTCGTTAAGGTTGATGCTGCTTCGCACAAAAGCGGCGGTGGCGCGCTCACGCCAATTCACAATTCAACCAAGCGCGGCGGTTACAATGTCGAGACGGTTGGCGACACACTGCATCAAGCGAAGCCGGAAAACACGCGCCTGATTATTCGCGTCTCCGGTGCGGATAAAAAATTGGTCAAGCCGGACTCGATCGCGTTGATCGACAAGAGCGGCGCGGCGATAAAGCCGGTGTTCCGTGAAGATCGCAAAGTCGGTCACGAAGAAACACCAAAGTCGATTGGCCGAGGGAAGCGTTCACCGCGGACAAGCGATTACAGATTGTGGTCAACGGCCAGGCGCTTGTGTTACCATTGACCTCGTTGGCGAGATGAAAACGCGCGTCGCAATTTTCTCGTTCATCGCAGCCGGTTTCCTGTTTGCGAGCAACGCGTTCTCTTGTCCGTGTCATCCATGCAAATGCTCGCCGTGCACCTGCGGCGGAATGGGTGGCAAAAGCGGAGGCGGGGGCGGCGGTAAACATCACGATCATCATCACGGACACGATCACGGTGGCGGAGGGAGCGTCGGCGTTGGAGTAGATGTCGATCTTAGCGGAGTCGGTCATCGCGCGCGCGAGGCGGACCCGTTTGCGACTGGTGGTAACGACAAACCGGTAGCGCACACGGAAGAAAAACGAACAACGAAACACAAAGAGCACGAGCCGATGACCCAAGGCTTCGACGAGATCAAGCTTACCGGTCAGGAAGCGAAAGACGAAGGCAATCCGCCGCACAACACTTTCAACGTAAACAACGACGAGACGCCCAAGACAACCGATGCGGCGACCGAATTAAAGAAGGCGTACGATAAATATCACAACGCGCTCGTGGATTGGGAAAAGAAACAGCCGGGCTGGAGCACCCTGATGCACGATTGGACGCAGTCGCCGAACACCGAAGAGGGAAATAAGAAGGCCAATAAGGCGTATAAGAAGATTGGCAAATTGATCGATCAGTTCAACAAAGGCGACGGCAAAGATTTGGTTGATGATTGGAAAAAGGCGTTCGACAACCAATTGAAATCAGGAGGCACCGTTGATGACAACTCGCTCGTGCCGCCGCCGGCGGATGATATTGAGAAAAAGAAATAT
>QHOZ01000083.1:0-3918 GCA_003219495.1 Verrucomicrobiota bacterium
TACGACAAGGAAGCAACGAAGTAGATCTCGATCTAACAATGGACGGCCAGCAATCAGTTCGACCCGTTGGCCCGGTAGTGATCGACATTGAAAACATCACGAAGGATTACGTGCTGGGCGAAGAAATCGTGCGCGCGCTGCGCGGCGTGACGTTGCAGATCCGACGCAACGAATATCTCGCGATCATGGGCCCGAGCGGGAGCGGCAAATCGACGCTGATGAACATGCTCGGCTGCTTAGACACGCCGACGGCCGGCCGGTACGAATTCAACGGCCGCAACGTCAAAGAGATGGATGACGATGAGCTCGCGGCGATTCGAAATCGCGAAATCGGTTTCGTATTTCAAACGTTCAACCTCCTGCCGCGCGCAACAAGTCTGCGGAATGTCGAGCTGCCGTTGATCTATGCCGGTGTCGATCCGGAAACGCGCGAAGAACGCGCGACTCAAGCGCTGGTCGATGTCGGCCTCGGCGATCGCGTCAACCATAAGCCTAACGAATTGTCGGGCGGTCAACGCCAGCGCGTGGCGATTGCGCGCGCGCTCGTGAACAATCCATCCATCATTCTCGCCGACGAGCCGACGGGGAATCTCGACTCGAAAACCGGCGAAGAAATCATGGGCTTGCTCGAAGATCTTTATCAGCGCGGGAACACAATCATTCTTGTCACGCACGAGCGCGACATCGCCGTGAACGCACGACGCACGATTCATTTGCGCGACGGCGTCATCGAAAGTGATCACGCGGGATTTATCCCCGAACTCGATCTGGAAACGGTCTCAACAAGGTAAACATGAAACGTTTTCTCTACGAGCTGGAGGAAAGTTGGAAGATCGCGGCGGCGCAGATGCGGTCGAACATGACGCGCTCAACGCTTACCGCGCTTGGCGTGATCATCGGAATCATAGCCGTGACGTTGATGGGCACCGCGGTCAACGGCATTGGCATCGGCTTCGACAAAAGCATGTCGGTGCTCGGCGATGACGTGCTTTACGTAACGCAATGGCCATGGAAGCCGGTCGATGATTGGTGGAACTATCGCGACCGCAAAAGAATCGAGACTGAATACGCTGAGAAGATCAATCGCGTCATCGGGGCGACGCCGAATTCCAATCTTATCGTGGCGGTCCCCAGTTCGAGTTTAATGCGCTCGATTCGCTACGCCGGCAACGCGGTGGATAATGTCTTCACGCTCGGGACGACTTCCGATTTCCCATTAACATCGACAATCGATTGCAAAGAAGGGCGCTTCTTCAATGAAATCGAATCACGCGAAGGCGCACAGGTTGTTGTCATCGGTTACGACGTCGCCGACGCGCTTTTTCCCTCCGAAAGTCCGATCGGCAAAATTGTCGTGATTAACGGTCAGCTTTTCAAAGTGATAGGCGTCAATGCGCGGCAGGGAACATTTCTCGGATTGTTCAGCTGGGACTCAATGGTCGCGGTGCCGCTGACCGCTTTAACAAATATTTCAGTTCGAAGAGCGAGTCGGATCTGAGGCCCGGCGGATCGAGTACCGAGTCCGACGTTCGCGTGAAAGTGAAAGACAAAAAGAAACTGAACGAGGCGAAAGACGAGCTGACCGGAATTATGCGACGCGCGCGCGGTTTGCCGCCGGAAAAGAAAGACGATTTCTCGATCAACGAACAACAGGCGTTCAAGAGCACGCTCGATCCGTCAGCGTGAAAGAGCGCACGAAAGAAATTGGAACGCGCAAAGCGCTGGGCGCGCGCCGGCGCACGATCTTGCTCCAATTCCTGATTGAATCGACGTCGCTTTGCCTGCTCGGCGGATTCATCGGATTGATCATCGCTTACTTCATGTGTTTCGGAATCGGCAAAGCCTTTCCCTCGTTTCCGATTCAATTCTCGCTCGGCCTCGTTCTCGCGAGCATGATCGTCTCTGTGCTCACCGGTTTGGTCTCGGGCTTCGCGCCCGCGTGGAGTGCGTCGCGTTTGGATCCCGTCGCCGCTCTCCGCTACGAATAGATCGACATGAAATTTAGCGAGATCATCACCATGGCGCTCGGGTCGTTAGGCGTAAACAAACTGCGTTCCGGTCTGACGATGTTTGGCATCACGATCGGCGTTTTTTCGGTGATCTCCGTCATGACGGCGATCGGGGCGCTTCAATACTCAATCGAGAACGGGATCAGTTTTCTCGGCTCGAACATTTTTCAATTCGCGAAATATCCCGCGAACATGAGCGCTGGCGGCGACGTGAAGAAAAAATACCAGAACCGTCGCAACATCACTTTTCAGCAGGCCTTGCACTATTCGCGGCTGATGGAAGGAAACGCGCGCGAGATTTGTTTGAAATGTTTTGGCTACGAAGTGAAAGGCCAGGCCGTTTACAACGGCGTCAAAACGACACCGAGTCTGCTCGTTGTCGGTACGAACCGCAGTTTTCTCACGGCGAATGCTTTCACAATGGGTTACGGCCGAAATCTGAACGACGAAGATGTCGATCTTGCGCGAAACGTGATCGTCGTTGGCAAAATGGTCGAGAAACGTTTGTTCCCGAACGAATCGCCAATCGGCAAAGTCGTTCGTGTGAGTGGGCACACTTACACGATCGTCGGCGTGCTTGCGGAGAAAGGAACAGCGTTCGGCCAAACGCAGGACAACATGTGCATGATGCCGATCACGCGATTCTTCGAAGACTTCGGCTCAGCCAAGCGGACCGTGAATATCGCGACACAAGCGCCTTCGACGGAAACTTACAACGCCACATTTGATCGCGCAGTTGGAGCGATGCGGATTGCGCGCGGCTTGCGACCCGATCAACCGAACGATTTCGAAATTTACTCGAACGATTCGCTCAAGAGCGCGTTTGTCTCGGTTGCCGGCGTGGTCCGTGTCGGCGCGTTCGTGATCAGTTTCATTGCGCTCGTCGCCGCGGGAATCGGCATCATGAACATCATGCTCGTGAGCGTGACCGAACGAACGAAGGAAATTGGTGTGCGAAAATCGATTGGCGCGCGCAGCAAAGACATCCTTCATCAATTCCTTACCGAAGCGGTATTCATTTCCGAAGCCGGCGGGGTTTTGGGAATCGTGCTTGGCATTATCGTCGGCGATTTGCTCGCGATGTGGTTGAAGGTCGATCTGATTTTTCCATACGGCTGGGCCATTGCCGGGCTCGTGGTTTGCTCGGTCATCGGAATCGGCTTCGGACTTTATCCGGCATATCGCGCCGCGAATCTCGATCCGATCGAAGCGCTTCGCTACGAATAGGGCCACGGGCGGCGCGCGCCTCGAATAGAAATTGCCATTAGGGCACACAATCTGCCCTGTTCCCTTTGACCAGTCGTGGAAGTTTGTCGTACCCTAAAAATCTCGCCCAGGTGCCCGCGCGTTCTAAATCTTCAAAGACAGATGTTCCGCAACCAAGTATTCTTCTCCTGGAAGAATACGACGCGTTAGCGGCCGCGATTACTTCGGCGCTGAGAAAGTTCGCGCCAAAACATGCGCACGCTGTCGCACGCTCGCTGGCCGACGCGGAAAAACTCAGCACCCAACTTAAACCTGAGCTTTTCGTACTCGATGTCGATCCTCCCTGGCGCGGACTGACAAATTTCTTGGAGAAAATGTCGGCCGCGCATCCAAACGCACGCGCGGTAATAATCGGCGCGGAGCTTCCGGTGGAAATAATCAACGCGCGCGGATCCTCGGGCGCGGTGCAATTCATTGAGAAGCCTTTCGAGCTCGCGGCGTTCGGTGCAACTGTGCAAGCGCTGCTCGGACCGTGGCGTGAGAAGGAAGGACGCGGCACGTTGCGCGCGCTTGGCGTTCTCGATGTCGTTCTGGCGCACTCCGTCGCGAAGGCGAACGTGACCGTCGATGTTCGTTCCGGCCGGAAGGCAGGCGAAATTTACATCGCTAGCGGGCAGGTCGTGCACGCCGCGACCAGCAAATT
>QHOZ01000083.1:3933-5922 GCA_003219495.1 Verrucomicrobiota bacterium
TCAGCGAACGAAAACTCGGCACGAGCACGCGCAGAACAATCACTAACTGGCGATTGATCGCGTTGGAAAGCGTTAGCGATTTTGTTCCGGAAATCGTCGAGGAAACCGAGCAGGCGTCGGCGCCCGAAGTTCCCGCGGAAAAAACGGGGAAGAAGATTGTCGTCGTTGACGACACCGAAATGCTTTTGATTTTCGTCGAAGACATTCTGAGCACGGCGGATCCGCAGCTCCAGATTACAACGGCCGTTAACGCGACAGCCGGTCTTCGCCTGATCGGACGAGAAATTCCCGATTTGGTTTTGCTCGATTACAGCCTCCCCGATTTCAACGGCGACGAACTTTGTGAGCGCCTCCTTCAAGATGAGCGCACCGCGCGCGTGCCTGTGTTGCTGATGTCCGGCCACGTTCCGGAAATGAGCGCAGCCGCGGCGCGTCTGCCGAACGTTGTCGCCCACATCGAGAAACCGTTTCTTTCCGACGCGCTTGTCGATCTTGTGCAACGAACGCTCGCGACCGAACACCGCTTCGAGTCGCGTGTAATTGAGGAAGAGCCATTCGAACCGGTCGCACCCGAGCTCGAACCCGAACCCGTCTTCGAACCGGAACCGATGCCCCCGCCACCGGTAATTGTTGCGCCACCGCCTCCACCTCCACCCCCACCGCCTCCTCCGCCGCCACCCGCGATTCGTCAGCCTTTGCGGCGACCGATTGCAACTCCGACGCTCGCGCCGATACCGTCGCACATTGAACGGCACACGCCGATCGCCGCCCCCGCAGTTCGCGTTACGCCGACAGATGGCAACGCCGCAGTGATCGGAATCTTTTTGGACGTGCTTTCAATGCAGCTTACCTCGCAACTGCAAATGGGCGCGATTCGCGCTCGGCCTTCGTCTTCAACCGCGTCACTGCGGCTGCAGTCGCCAACTGCGCGCAGCGCGATTCCATCGGAGCTCGGATTTCAGCTCGGGCCAATCAAATTGAACGGCGAGGGACGAATTTCCACGATGCGTTTGATTCCAACCTTGAAACCGTTTCAACCGGCGCAAACTCGCACCGCTTTCGAGATCGGCGGGGTCGCGCTAATTCCAAATGAAACGCGCGCGCGCGTGCAGCTCACTCCGGCCGGCACAACGCCGATGACAATGGAATTATTCGCGCAATTGGAATTAAGCTCGGTCGAGCTCTCGGGTAACTTTCAAGTTTCGCAGTTAATCCTGAACTGGAGCGCGGCGAGCGTTCGCGTGACGTTGAACCCAAAAGCGCCCGAGCAGAGCGCCGCGAAATTCGATATGCGCGTGTTGAAGCTCGACGACGCTGGGCGCATCGCGGAATTGCTTCTCAGTCCAATTCGCTAGCGATTACTCCAACCCGAGCGCCTTGAACGTGGCATCGACGTGTTGAAAATGTCGATCTAACGAGCAAAGGCGATCGATCTCAGCGGCGGAAATTTTCGCGCTGATCGCGGACTCCGCCTTTGCGTTGTCAGCGAAACTCCCCTCGCCTTTCCAAGTTTTCATCGCCGCGCGTTGCACTGCTTCGTAAGCCGTTTTGCGCTCCGCCCCGGCGCGAGTGAGCGCGAGCAAAATTGTTTGGCTATTATAAAGGCCTTTCGTGACCTCGAGGTTTTCTTTCATCCGCTCGGGATAAATTTGAAGCCCTTCAACCAATCCGCGCAGCTCGTGCAGCATGAAGTCCATCAGGATGCACGAGTCGGGCAGAATAATTCGCTCCGCGCTCGAATGGCTGATGTCGCGCTCATGCCAAAGCGCGACGTTTTCCAAAGCGACCATCGCGTTGCCACGAATCACGCGCGCCAGCCCAGATAAACGCTCGCCCGTAATCGGGTTCCGTTTGTGTGGCATCGCCGAGCTGCCTTTTTGACCTTCACCAAAATGTTCTTCGACTTCGAGAACCTCGGTCCGTTGTAAATGGCGGAACTCCGTTGCCCAGCGATCGATGCTCGAAGCAATCACGGCGAGCGTCGTCATG
>QHOZ01000084.1 GCA_003219495.1 Verrucomicrobiota bacterium
TGAATCTCTCCAAAGACATCGGCGTCGGCAATTCAATCACCCCTCATGCGAAAGCGATCATCGAAGCGGCTGACAAACGAAAATGGGAAACGGTTCGGCAAGAGCTCGATCGCACCCAGAGCAGCGTCCAGGCGGCGATGAACGAATTGCGCGATGAAAAATTATCGCAACTCGTGAGCTTGGGCGGCTGGTTGCGCGGCACGCAAGTGTTGACCTCCGTGGTAACGAAACACTTCTCAGCCGACGGCGCGGAGTTACTGCATCAACCCGACTTGCTCGTCCATTTTCAAACTCAGCTTCAGGGCATGCCGGAATTCAATGTGCCGATCATTAAAGAAATTCAAGGCGGGCTCGGCGAAGTGAGACCGCTCGTCGACGGACCAAAGATTTCGGCCGAGGCCGTTCGCAGAATCAACGACATCACGACGAAGCTGGATAACGGGATCGTGACGCGCGAGTGAGGAACCCTTGATGAACGGATTCACAAAAGTCAGTTTGCGAATAGGGCTCTGCGTTGTCGCTTCATTTGCGCTTCTACATGGCGCCGCGGGGACGGTCGATGACGCGCAATCGTTCGCGCTGCAAGCGGCCGAGCCGTACGGCAAAGAAGGATTCCAGGTCCGCGAAGATTATTGGGGCGGCGATCTCGGCTCCGGCGAAAAGAAAGCGGTGCGGCAACAATTGTTCAAAGGGAACGAGTACTGGTTTTGGATGGGAACAGAAGTCGAGCGCGGTAAAATCTCCGTGCACATTTACGACTCGGAGGGAAAACTCGCGGAGCAACCTGACAGTTGGGAAAAAGGCCACTTCGCCGCCGCGCACGTGATTCCGAAAGCGACCGGGAGTTATTTCATCATCGTCGCGGTCGAGGAATCCCCTGAAGAACGCACCCACTGGGCACTTGTTTACGGCTTCCGCTAGGCGAAGTTGTCGATGTCGATCTTGGGAGTGATCGATCTTTAATGACCGAAACGCGCACGCTGCATTTCGATAACGCCCGGCAATTGCAATCGCTTTACGCGAACGATCTCCAGCTTTTGAAGCGAATGGAGGATTCGTTAGGCGTGAAAGTCACCACCCGCGAAGGTTGGGTAAAGCTCGAAGGCGAACCAGAGAAAATTGAAAAGGCCGAGCGCGTTTTCAATCAGCTCGAGGAAGCGCAGAAGAAAGGCGTCGAGATTCAAAAACACGAATTTCAATATGCGCTCAGTTCCGTGAACGAAGCGCGGCCCGATAATCTCACCGACGCGGTCTCGATGAAGATTACGACCTCGCCGCGCAAAGCGCCGATCGTCGCGCGTTCAGCCGGCCAACGAAATTATCTCGAGGCGATCGAGAAACACGACATCGTCTTTGGAATCGGTCCCGCCGGCACGGGTAAAACTTATCTCGCGGTGGCAATGGCTGTGTCCGCGCTGAAGAAAGATCAGGTCAGCAGAATCGTTCTCACGCGGCCCGCGGTCGAAGCGGGGGAAGCGCTCGGATTTTTGCCGGGCGAGCTCGAACAAAAGATCGCGCCTTATTTGCGCCCGCTTTACGACGCGCTTCGCGACATGCTCGACCCGGAAGAGATCGAGCGTTCGATTGCGCGTCAAACAATCGAAGTTGCGCCGCTCGCGTACATGCGCGGCCGCACCTTGAACAAGGAGTTTGTGATTCTCGATGAAGCGCAGAACACAACCACCGAGCAAATGTTCATGCTCCTCACGCGCATCGGGCCGCATTCCAAATGCGTGATCACCGGCGACGTCACGCAGATCGATCTGCCGTCGAACAAACGCTCCGGCGTGGTGGAAGCGTTGCAGGCGCTCAAAAACGTGACCGGGATCTCGATCGCGTATTTCAACGAGCGCGACGTGGTACGGCACGAGCTTGTTCGTTCCATTATCACGGCTTATCAGCAACATCGCTCGCCCGCGCCGACATCGCGCAAATGAAGATCGACAACCGCCAGAACTTATATGTTTGACTTCTTAAGACGCAGACGACTTCTCAAACGCGGCCTCGCTTCGAAAAAGCAACGCCGGCGTCGCACGCGCAACGAATTGGTCGAAGCGCTCGAAACGGCGCGTTACGTGAAAGTTTTTATTCTCGCGGCGTTCGTCGCCGGACTCGGCTTCCTGATTTTCAGCGGGCAACAACTCGAGCCCACGAAAAATTTCGTGATCGCGCTGCTCGTATTGGCCATGGCGATCACGCAATTGTGGATCAATCAGCCGAAGACAATGGCGCGCAGCTCGCGCGTTTTGCTCGTTTTCGGAATCATCTTTGTGCAGCTCGCCGCGACCAAGCTGGTGCTCGTCGTTTGCAACAGCGGTCACTATTCGATGCTCAAACCCGAGATGGGTTGGTTGCTCGCGCCATATGCATTCGCGCCGCTCGTGCTCTGCGTCTTGATGGGGCGCCACCACGGCTTGTTCGCCGCGGTCTTCGCGAGTTTGTGGAGCAGCGTTCTTTTTGGAAAAATCGATGCCCCGCTCCTCGTCATTAGCTTGATCAGCGGATTCACCGCCGTCTCTCTCACGCTTCAAATGCGCCGTCGCAGCCGATTGATTCGCGCCGGTTTCGGCGTGGGCGTCGCAACGTGGCTGACCGCGCTCGCCTTCGGCATGATCGGCCCGATCGACCTCTTTCCGCCGATGAACAATGATTGGGGAATTATCGGTCTCCAAAGCGCACTCGCGCTCGGCAGCGGAACGCTCACCGCGATGATCGTCGGCGGCGCCTTGCCGTTGCTCGAGAATCTGTTCCAAATCACGACCGACATTTCCTGGCTCGAGCTTTCGGATTTGAATCACCCGTTGCTGCGACGGATGACGATCGAAGCGCCGGGCACGTATCATCACAGCCTCGTCGTCGCCAACCTGGCCGAGTCCGCCGCGGAAGCGATCGGCGTGAACGCGACGCTCAGCCGCGTGTGTTCGTATTTTCACGACGTCGGCAAATTGGTGAAGCCGGAATATTTCACCGAGAACATGAACTTCGAGCGCAACCCGCACGACGATCTCGCGCCGAGCATGAGCGCGCTAATCATCATCGCGCACGTGAAAGAAGGCGTCGATCTCGCGCTCACTCACAAGCTCAACCAGCACATCATCGACATCATTCAGCAGCACCACGGCACCTCGCTCGTTTATTATTTTTACCAGCGCGCGCTCCAACAGCAGCAGGACGCGCGGGCCGGCGGAAAAATCATGAATATCCGCGAGGAAGATATTCCCGAAGTGCAGGAGGAAAGTTTCCGGTATCCAGGTCCGAAACCGCAGACCAAAGAGAGCGCCATTGTCAGTCTTGCGGACATGGTCGAAAGCGCGTCGCGCAGTTTGGAAAAACCGACGCCGCAAAAAGTCGAGCAGCTCGTGAACGAATTGATCGAGGAACGAATTGCTGATGGCCAGCTCGACGAGTGCGATCTCACTCTCGGCGAACTGCGCGTCATCGCCGAGCGGTTCCGTTTCACCTTGATGACAATGCTCCACACGCGCATCGCTTATCCGAAGGGCGAATCGAAATTCACGCCGGTTGCGGACGAAGACAGACTGCGATTGCGCCCCGACGTAATGGCTTCTTTGCGCAAACCCGACTCCGCCCCGCCA
>QHOZ01000009.1:0-15409 GCA_003219495.1 Verrucomicrobiota bacterium
GATTCGCCAGTTGTGGATCGCTCGGCGCTAGAGTTCTTTTTCGATTTCGAGCTCTTGCTGCCGCTGGTCGTGCCTTCTTCGCTGCTTGAGCTGCCGGTGCCGCTCGTCATTTCGTCGCCTTTGTGGCGAGGTGAGGAAGCGGGTGACGCTCCGTTTTTGCTACGCGTTGATTTGGATGACGCGGTTGCACTTGTTTCGGGAGAAGCGCTTGCCGATGCACTCGCAGTCGGCGCCGCGGTTGCTGACATCGTCGCGCTTGGGGAAGCGCTCGCTCCGGCCGCTACACTCGCGCTAGGCGCGGCGCTCGCGTTCGTACTTGTTTGAGATTGTTGAGATTGCAGTGTTGCTCCGGTTGTCGTGGTAGCGCCAGTGGTGGTCGTCGATCCTGAATAGCCAACGCCTGCCCCCGGCGAAACTCCGAAGGCGGAATAAACGCTCGTGGTGTAGCTCGTATCGCCGATTCGCGAATATTCGAACACCGGCGCGTTGTAGATTCGATCTCTCTCCACCGTGGTGGTGAGGTAGGTCTGGTCCGGAGAAACGGTGTAAACACTCCACGGAACCGCGACCATCTTGGCTTGGCCGGTCACACGGGAGCCAGTGCCGCCCGCAGAAAGGACCGTGTAGGCCATGCATCCGTTGCTACGATCCAGGACGACGTCTTTAACAACGCCGATTTCTTCGCCGGATTGAGTTTTAACTTTTGTCCCGACGATCTTGCTCGTCTGGACGTAGCCGGAACTGCTCGAGCTCGTCGAGGTGGTTGTTTGGGTTTGCGCAAAGAGCGGAGCAGCGGCCAAACCACCAATGACCAGAGCTACGCTGAACAAAATAGATTTCTTCATATCTAGAGACAGACGAGAGCCGGGAGCACCTATTCAGGAACGGCTCTCTTACTTCGAGGTAAGGATTTCTCTTAGGGGAGGCTCGGATTAGAACTTCCGCTCGTCGAGATGAACATCATACCTGCGCGCTTCCGCCATCGCGTTCGCCGCCTGATCGGGATGGCCGAGCTTGGCCGCCAATTCGCTTAACAATTTCCAGCTGTCCGCGCGATACCACTGCATCTGCAAAAGCCCAATCAGTTCGTTCATCGCGGCGGCGGTCGATCCTGTTTCGTCCAGCAATCGAATGTAGCGTTTTTCGATTTCCCAGTTCGGCGCGCCGCTTCGGCTGGCCAGACGCATTCGCATTACATCGGCCTTGCCACTTTCCTTGTTTTCCAAAACAGCGAGATATTCGTGGGCCTGCGCCTCAATCAACGGCATCTGGGTTGCGCGCATCAGTAATTGGCGCGCCAGCTTCAAATCGTTTTCTTTCAACGCCACCGCCGCCAAATTCAGGATCGCGAGCGGTTGATCTGGCTTTTTCTGAAGCGCGGCGTGCAAATGGGTGGCCGCGTCTTCCAATTTCCCTTCAGTGAGCTCCAGCCCGCCAAGATTCATGAGCATCCGCGCCGAATCGCCGCCGTGCGCGATCGTTCGCTCCAGAAAAGTGCGTTGATCTCTCCAATCGAACGTTCGGACAAACGTGCGCGCGGCGAGAAACAGCATCCAAACAGTGCATACAGCGAGCGCCGTGCGACCGATTGTCGATCGTCGCGAGTCTTTTTGGTCAATCCAGGCTGCCAATTCGATTGCCGCCGCCAGAAAAAGAAAAGCGCTAGGCAGATAAATCCAGTGCTCCGCAACCGTTGCGTTCAGCGCAATAATCCCGCTCACGGGTAAATACGAGATCACCGCCAGGAGCAGACAAATAAAGACGGGCGGATTGCGCTTGCGCGCACGCCACATCCAAACAAAGAGCGCGGCAATTAAGAGCAGGCCGGCCATTGTTTGCAATTCCCGCCATGCTGCGCGCGCGAGACCGGTTTCGTTGAAACCTGTCGGCTGCGTTTCCACATCGCGATCCATGTGCAGATTCAATGGAAAAACGAGCAGTCCCGCGTATTCAGCGACGGCGCGAGCAACAATGATCGGTCGGACGAGCGGCGGCGGGGGCGGAGTGAGTCGCGGTGCGGGGTTGTGCTCGGCACCGGCGCGAAGATTAAAATAAACAGATCCCGCCAATTACGCTGCCAGAAAAGCAGGACAATCCCCAAGACGGCAAACATCAGACCCGACTCCTTGCTGAACGCGCTCAAGAGCAGAGCCGCGCCGCTGCTAACTAGAAGCAAGATTTTGCGTGCGCCTGAAGATGTCGACCCTCGCAGCAGGAAAAACAATCCGAAGAATCCAAATGCGGTCGCCAGCGGATCAGCTCGACCCGAAATGTAAACGACGGCTGCAGTTTGGACCGGATGAATCGACCAGATCAGCGCGGCGGTGAATGCGAGAAGGCGAGCACGCGCACGTTCAATTTGAAAAGCCGAAAGCAATTCCTCAGCAAAGAAGAGAAGCGCAATCGCCGCGAGCGCATGCCAAATCACGCTGACGACGTGGTAACCGCTCGGTTGAAAAGCAAACAACGCGTAATCGATTGTGTAAGTAAGCCGCTGAATGGGCCGGTAAAAATCCGAAGCGGTTGCATCGATAAAAAGAAAGTGATTGAACCCTTCGGGAATGAGTCGCCAGCTGCGGATCAGCGGATCACGCAAAATGAGAGCAGTGTCATCCCAGACAAAACCGTTGCGCGCAGCGGGCGCATAGCTGATGAAGACGGCGGCAAAAATTATGAGAACGGCCCAGAGTTTTTTCACTAAACGAGGAGATCAATAAGCTGTGCGACTACATTTGCGAACGTTTATGTCGATCTTGCGCGCAGTTTCAATCGCAATCGCGGTCATCGGCGTGAGCAGCGCGCGTGCCGGTGGCGTGCCAGCCGATTGTTCGCAGCTCATCGTCGCGGTTGCACCGGATTGGAACGCGATGCGCGGCGAAATGCAGCGTTTTGAGCGCGCCGGGCACGCCGATTGGAACGCAGTTGCGCCGCCGGTGCCGGTATTGTTCGGCAAAAGCGGGCTCGCATGGGGAAGCGGCGTTGCCGGGCAGGGCGAGCAAGGCTTGCACAAAAAAGAACGGGACGGCCGCGCGCCAGCCGGCATTTTCGCGATCGGAAAAGTTTTCGGTTACGAGGCAAAACTGCCACCCGGCGGTGACTATTCGTATCACCAGGTCACCGAGGCCGACATTTGGAGCGATGACCCGCGCTCTCCGAATTACAATCGCCACATCGTGATCGATCCCAAGAATCCGCCCGACAATTACAGTCACGAAAAAATGCGCTCGGGCGATTTCGCTTATCATTGGTTGGTCGAAATTCGTCACAACTCCGACCCGCGCGTTCCCGGCGATGGCAGCGCGATTTTTTTCCACATTCGTCGCGGAGTGAATCGCGCGACGACCGGTTGCACGACAATGGCGGAGCCGGATTTGGTGAAAATGATTACCTGGTTCCGCACGTCGCGCCATCCCTGCTACGTTCTGCTGCCGGCGAACGAATATGAACAAAAATGGCGCGCTTGGGATCTGCCCGCGCCGGAGAAAACGCAGTTGCTCGAGAAAAAGAGCGCGACTCATTGATTCCCGCGCTGTTTGACGTACTTGTTAGGCAGGGCTCATGAGAAGGCGATCTAATCCTGAATCGGAACAAAACATCCGCCGGATCGACACCCGAAAGCGCGCGAAAAAACAGACGCACGGTTTTCAGGTGCACTTTCTGCGGGGGAACAAGTCGGTCACAAGAATGTTTAGCGACTCGCTCTACGGCGGAAAAGCAGGAGCGCGTCGCGCCGCTCGAAAATTCAAGAGCACCGCATTAGGACGCGCGCCGAAGCGTGGCGCAAGATCGACATCCCGGCGGCGCAAACGCCGCTAAGAGTTTTTCTCGCGCCAGATCTTCCAGCATTCGACAAAGCCCGGTGCAAAATATCTCGGCCGGGCTTTGATCCACGCATCGACGATCTTCGTTGGGAAAAATTTGCCGGCTTCGATCTCGCTCCGGTTAAGTTTAAACGCGCCGTCGTAGTTCCCGCGATACAGCCAAATGAACTCATAGCCGGTTTTCTCCGACGCCGGCAGCTTGGCCACCCTTTCCAGGGTCGTTTCGGCGCCAAGCTCTTCCATTAGCTCCCGCTTAGCCGTTTCATCATACTCTTCCCCGGCATTGACGTGCCCGGCGGCGCTCGAATCCCAGGTGGATGGATGCCGGTCTTTCGATCGGGAGCGCAGCTGGAGGAAAAGGTCGCCCGCATTGTTAAAAATCAGGATGTGAACCGCCCTGTGGAGCGAGTTATTCGCATGCACCAGCCCCCTAGCAGCGACCCCGACCGGCCGGTCGTGCTCATCGACGACCGTAAACTGCTCTTCCGGCTCCTTAGGGCCGGTTTTTTGTTTGATCGACGCTGCCGAGTTCGCGAGTGCAACCCACTGCTCGAGGGAGAGTTCCTGCGCCCGAACGTGCTCGTTTACGCCGAGCCGACGCGTGACTGCTGGCCAATCCGGAACATGTTCGCGTAGAAGTTTCGCGAGTTGTTTGCGTCGTTGCGCGAAACCGAGACGCACGAGTCGGTGAAAGAGTTCGAAATCGCATTCCGGAATTTCCTGAGGCGCGCGCGGAGTTACACGCACAAGCGCAGAGTCTACCTCCGGCTTGGGAAGGAAAACATTCGCGTCAACGCTGCGCAGATATTCGATTCGATGATGAAATTGAAGCATCAGCGTGAGCGAACCGTAATCGCGCGTTCCGGGCGTCGCAGTTAATCGCTTCGCCAGCTCCTTTTGTAACATCAACAACCACAGTAAGATCGGACTTGGATATTCCAGGAATTTAATTAACAACTGACTCGCGATGTAATAAGGAAGGTTCCCGAGAAATTTTACTCTTCCTCGCGCGTACAACATTCGCGTATCGAAATCCAATGCGTCGGCGTGCAAAACTTCGAGCGCTTTGCCAGAAAATTTCTCGCGCAGATAGTCCGCGAGACGTTTGTCTTTCTCGATCGCGAGCACGTGCGCTCCTTTTGCGAGCGCTAGCTCCGTAAGTGCACCGAGGCCTGGGCCAATCTCGATTACGAAGTAATCCGCGCTGATTTCCGCCTGCTCTACGATCCAGCGCGCGAGATTTTGATCGTGTAAAAAATTTTGCCCGAGAGATTTGATCGGCGCGACGCGAATCTCGCGCAGGGTCGTGGAAATTTCGGACAACTTCATGAAGCTCGACAACTTAGGCCGCGCCTGCGGGAAAATTAAGCGTTTATTCACAATTCGCTATGAACAAAAGCGCCCTTTCAGCGTGCTTTATTCCCAAGTTATTCACTTCGGGAAACACGGCTCGCGGAGTTTGCCCAAAACAGTGATTGCACTGCGCTTAATCCGAACCCATAGGTGTTCTTCCACATGGGTCTGAACATTGAAGCTCTTTCCCGCGCGGCCACTGAGGCTCGCGGGCTGGCCATGGATGCGGTTCAGGCCTCGCAATCCGGCCATCTCGGCCTTCCGCTCGGGTGCGCGGAGATGGGCGCCGTGCTCTACGGTCACGTGCTCAAACATAATCCTGACCAGCCGCGCTGGATCGGGCGCGATTACTTCATTCTCTCGGCCGGTCACGGCTCGATGTTCCTTTATGCGTGGCTGCACATGAGCGGTTACGATTTGCCCATGTCGGAAATAAAACGTTTCCGGCAATTGCATTCCAAAACGCCGGGGCATCCGGAATTTTTTGAAACGCCGGGAGTCGAGTGCACAACAGGACCGCTCGGCCAAGGCGTTGGCAATGCGGTCGGCGTCGCCGTTGCAATGAAAATGGCGGCGGCGCGGTTCAACACGAGCGAGCATCGCGTTTTCGATCAGCATTGTATTTGTCTGGCCGGGGACGGTTGTTTGCAGGAAGGCGTGAGCGCGGAAGCGAGTGCGTTCGCGGGACACTTCGGTCTCGATAACTTAATTTTAATTTACGACAACAATGCGATCACGCTCGACGCGCCGGCGAAGGAGACTCAAAGCGAAGATACCGGCGCGCGTTTCAAGGCTTACGGATTCGACGTTCAGGAAGTCAACGGCCAGGACATGCAGGCGTTTCTCGACGCGTTCAACAACGCGAAAGAGAACAATAACGGCAAACCGAAATTCATCATCGCGCACACTTTGGTCGGAAAGGGAATCCCGGAAGTCGAGGGAACCTACAAGGCGCATGGCGAAGCCGGCGCGAAGTTTGTGGACGCGTCGCGCAAAGCACTCGGCTTACCCGACGAGCACTATTTCGTTTCCAAGCAGACCTACGATTATTTTGCCGCGCACAAAAAGAACTTGCTGACCGAGTACGAGCGCTGGGAAAAAACCTACGCGGATTGGCAAAAGAAGAACCCCGAGCTCGCTAAGGTTCTTCAGGATGGAATTGATCGCAAAGTTCCCGAGGATTTGCTCTCGAAAATCCCGCAGTTCGCGAAAGACGCGAAGCTTGCTACGCGGAAAGCCGGCGGCGAAGTCCTCCAGCCGATCGCGAAAGCGATACCGCTCCTGATCGGCGGCAGCGCGGATCTCTACGGATCGACAATGAACTACATTGCCGACGGCGGGGATTTCACGCGCGACAAGCCGGCTGGTCGAAACATTCGGTTCGGAATCCGCGAGCACGGCATGGAAACAACGCGAACACCGTCGCCGAGCTCTTTTGCCGCCGCGAGGGCGTGCTGCAATTCGCTCCCGCACGACATGATGATGAGATCGAGCTTTCCTTTCTCCTTTTTCGCGACGTAACCGCCGCGAGCAACGCCTTCACGCCGCAACTTAACATCGACATCGTTCAAGATCGGGAGATGCCGCAGATAGACGTGATTCGACCTGCCGATCCCGAAGAAACCGCCGGCGCATTTGTGGCGGCGATGGAGCGCGTTGATGGACCAACACTTCTGGCGTTGTCGCGTCAGGCGGTGCCGATGTTGAACGATGTCGATCTTAATTTGCGGCGCGAAGGCGTTCTACGCGGCGGTTACATCGCGAAAAAGGAAAACGGCAAGCTTGAGCTGATTATCATGTCGTGCGGGAGCGAATTGCAGCACGCGCTCGCCGCTGCGAAAGAGCTTGGCGATGCCGTGCGCGTCGTCTCGATGCCGTGTTTCGAACGTTTCAAACGTCAGCCGGAGAAATATCGCGAGGAAGTTTTGCCAAATTCCTGTCGCAAACGCGTCGCTATGGAGGCCGGCGTTCCGGACACTTGGTACGAATTCGTCGGACTCGACGGCAAAGTGATCGGTCTGCATCGCTTCGGGATCAGCGCGCCGGGCCCCGAAGTGATGAAGGAATTCGGGATCGACGCGAAGCACGTTGTCGAGGCAGCCAAATCGCTGCGCTAGATCGACAACTAAAACGCTTCTTCCGGCTCGGAAACGTTGCGCGCGCGATCCTCGAAGCGCGTGAATTCTTTCAAGAAGGTGAGGGGGATCTCACCGACGGGACCATTGCGCTGCTTGGCGATGATCAATTCCGCTTCGCCGGATTTTTCCTGACGCGCTTCGTCGTCTTCTTCGTACATCTCCGGCCGCACGAGCAATCCAACCAAGTCCGCGTCTTGCTCGATCGATCCTGATTCGCGCAAATCGCTCAAACGCGGTTTGCCGCCCGAACGTTGCTCTGGCTGGCGATTCAATTGCGCGACTACGATGACCGGAATCTTCAATTCTTTCGCCAAACCTTTGAGGCCGGCGGAAATCTCAGAAATTTCGAGCTGACGATTGTCCTGCGCGCGGCGCGATGTCGATCTTAGCAGCTGCAAATAATCGATGATGATGAGCTGAATATCCTGCTGCGCTTTGAGCCGGCGCGCTTTCGCTCGCAATTCCAAAATGGTCAGGCTCGCGGTGTCGTCGATGAAGATCTTGGCTTCGGCGAGTTTCGACGCCGCGGCGGTGAGGCTCGGAAAATCGCGCTCGCCGAGAAAACCGTCGCGCACTTTTTGCAAATTCACGCGCGCGCGCGAGCAGAGCAGACGTTGCACGAGCTGCTGGCTGCTCATTTCCAAACTGAAGACGCCCACCGGCAGTTTCTCATTGATCGCGACATGTTCGGCGATGTTCATCGCAAGCGCCGTCTTTCCCATGCTCGGCCGCGCCGCGATCACGATCATTTCCGACGGGTGCATGCCGCTCGTCATCCGATCGAACTCGATGAAGCCGGTTGAGATTCCGGTGATGCCGCCTTTGCGCTCGTAAAGTTTTTCGATGGACTCGATCGCTTCCATCACCTGGTCCTTCATCGAGAGCATTTGCCCTTTGAAGCGATCCTCGCCGACAGCGAAAATTCTCTGCTCCACTTCGTCGAGAAGATTGCCGACTTCGTCCTGTTCTTCGTAAGCGCGGCGGACGCTTTCGGTGGCGGCGGCAATGATCGAGCGCAAAATGTATTTGTCGCGAACGATCTCGAGGTAGTAGCCGACGTTCGCCGCGGTCGGCACGAAGGTGTAGAGATTCGTCACCGCGGCTGCGCCGCCAACGGTCTCGAGCAAGTTCCTATCGCGCAGAACCTGGGTGAACGTAATCAGATCGATCCCTGCGCCGGTGTTCCAAAGATCGACAAGCACATCGAAGATCGTTTGGTGTGCCGGGATCGCATCCCGCGGCGAAATCAACATCGAGCCCAGTACGCCTTGCTCCGCTTCGACGGAATGGGGCGGCGTTCGGTGAATATCCTGAGCAGAACCTGTTGGCGAATTGGGGAAAACTTTTCCGTCGCTCCGCTCCGCCGAACCTCGGCCAGCGCCATTTCCCGCTGATTTACGAGGCTTCTCACCCGTCCACGGGGACGATGGTTGAGTCGCCATTTATTTTTCTTCGGCTTTTTCTTCCTTCTTGCGACGGAAAAACGAGCGGTGCTTCTTTTCAGGTTGTTCGGCGGCTTCCGTTTTCGGTTCCTCCGCCGATTTCACAATAAATTTAAACTGCGCGGTCACGTCGTGATGCAACTTGATCCCGACTTCGTGCTCGCCGGTGTCTTTGATCGGTCGCTCGAGCTGGATCTTGTGACGATCGATATCTAGCCCCAGCTCGTTCTTCATCCGGTTCGCGATGTCCTGCGTGGTGACGGAACCGAACGCTTTGCCCGACTCGCCGGTTGCGAGCGTGAACGTCAAACGCGCCTTGCCGATCTTGCGTGATAGCTCTTCCGCTTCGTTCATTTCGCGCGCTTCACGCTCGGCGCGTTTCTTCTTCAAATTGTCGAGCTGACGCAACGCCGCGGGCGTCACTTCGTAGGCTTTGCCCTGCGGCAGCAAATAGTTGCGCGCGTAGCCACGGCGCACCTTGACCACATCGGCTTCAGCGCCGAGGCCTGGGACGTTATCGGTTAAAATGACTTCAGTCGTTGGCATGATAAGAAACTTCGCGAGCGCGAACCTTCATAGAAGCAGTGCGACGACGCGCTGTCAACGGATGAACAAAAATTCTCTCAAACTTTTTTCGACACAGTGCGTTCGGCGTTGCTCGAACAGGCCGAGCTTTGCTAAAAGTTGTGAGAACAAAGCTGAATTATGTCCCGAAGGATTTTTTGCTCGATATCAATAGTACTTATTGGCTTGGCCATGTCGCTCAAGGCGTCTCCCACGCCAACTCCAACCCCAACCCCGAAGAAATCGTTTTTTTCTGCTCTGAAGCCGCACGCGAATCCTTCGGCACTCAAAACCCGCGCCGCGGTTGGTCGTGGCACTCACCTCGGGGTCGATCGCAGCGCGCAAACTCCAACTCCAAAACCGACCGCCACACCGAAATCAAAGTCTTCGCCATCCGCAGCGCGCAAGTCGCCTGCACCCTCAGCGACGCCGTCGAAAGCAGCAAAGTCGCCGACGCCAAGCAGTACCGCGACACCTCTTGGCACGCCGTCGCCGCAAAAAGAAATTTCGCCCGAAGAAGAGTTGCCACCAGTACGGTCAACTCCGGCTGAAACTGTCTCACCCACTCCGACGCCCAGGCCGTCACCAACCGGCACACCAACACCAACGCCGACAGCAAGCACGACACCAACGAGCACACCAACCCCGACACCAAAACCAACACCGACCGCAACAATCACGGCAACACCAACGCCAACAGCATCGATATCGCCAGTTCCTCGACCCACAAAGATTGAGGTTGCGCTGACGAAATTCGAGCCGCGCCACGGCTCGCCCGGTGATCGCGATTATCGCAGCGCGCAGTTGTCGTATCGAATCAACGTTCCCAATCGAATGGAATATCCGACGATTAACTTCGTCGTCGAGACAGCGTCCGGAAAACTGTTCGAGCGCGTCGTGAGGCTTCCGGCCGGCACCGCCTTTGTCGAACCAGGAGACAGCGCCGAGCACACTGTGGCGTTAGATCCGGTAGAGCGCGATGATTGGGCCGACGCTTACGCGAAAACTGATCGCGCAACGTTTAATTGGTCGATCGAAGGACAATCAAACGGTCACAGCGAAATGCCGCTCAAGAAACCGTGGCCGTAGTCGAAGTCGTTGCTACGTCAGTGCGGTCTTCATCAGCTCACCAAGTTCAGTCCGACCGGCACGGGTTGAAATATTGGTTTGACATAAGGTATCGCCCTCGGAATTCTCGGCGCGCGAGAAGTCATCAAGTTCAAATACGAATCTGAGATTTTTCGCACGGCAGACCGCGTTCGTAGGGCCCGCTCGCAAAAGGAGGAATTACCATGAACGCTATCTCAGAACGTCGATGCCGACGCTTCACTGAATACGAAACTGTTTTTGCGGCGCTTTTTCTTTCAGTCGTCGCCGTCAGCTCGCTTCGCGCAGAGCCAACTTTTACTGTCACCGATCTAGGAACACTCGGCGGTAACACCACCACCGCCACCAGCGTTGTCGGACACGGCATGAATGCCGCCGGCATGATTGTCGGTTCATCGACTACGGCCGACAATTCCGAACACGCTTTTCTGTATGTCGGCGACAAAATGTACGACCTCAACACGCTCTGCGATCTCGGCCAAACCGATTTCAAAGTCCTCACGGTCGCTCGCACGATCAGTGATTCATGCGTCATCATCGGTGATGGCGTCACCAAGAACGGCGACAAACACGCCTTCAAACTGTCGCCGGTCGAGGTCGCGGGCGGGCAGTGGCACTATGATTGTTGTCAGTGGATTTGGAGACAATCCGGCGGAGGCTGGTGCTGGGAATCAGGTTGCGGTTGTTATAAATGGTGTGGGCCTCCGGGAAAACATCCGCCATGTCCGCCGCAACCGCCGCCTTGCTGGAACTGGCCGTTGCCATGTTGTCCGAGTTGTCCACCGCCGGTAGGACCTCCATCACCTCCGCCGCCCCCTCCGGATTACGGCCCGCCGCCGGCACCCGCACCGCCGCCCACAACTTATCCTCCGCCCGCGCCACCACCGCCGCCAAATCCCGGTTGCTGGTGCTGCATCAACGGTCAGGGGGTCAATGTTATCCAACGAAAGAAGAAGCAGAGAGACGCTGCCGCGATCTCTGTTGGTGCTGCATCAACGGACACGTGGTGCTCGTGAATGCGCTCGAATGCAAAGAGTACGGCGGTCAATGTTATCGTTCGCGCGAAGAAGCGATCAGACATTGCCGCGATAAATGCTGCTGCTGCATTAACGGCCAGATCGTTGAAACCACTTACGCGGAATGCCGCGAACGGGAAGGTCAATGTTATCCGTCTAGACGAGAAGCGGTCAGACATTGCCGTCCGGAGATTCCTCAATGCTGGTGCTGTTACCACAATGAGGTCTGGCATATGAGCGTCGAGGACTGTCAGAAGAAAGGCGGTCAGTGTTACGGCAGTAAAGAAGAAGCGGAGAAGCGTTGTGGCTTCATTCAAACGCCGCCACCACCGCCTCCATTAGTGACGCCATATCCGGGCACTCCACCGCCGCCACCTTCGCTCACGACGATTCGGCCGCCGGTAACCCCGACTCCAACCGCGTCGCCGCGAATTCCGACCTACACTCCGACGCCGACGGCGAGTATTCCGCGCCGCGGCCATTCGCCGACCCCAACTCCGCAGGCGTCGACTCCGCGTCGGCAGATAACGCCTCGGCCAACATCAACGCCGCGGCGCACGATCAAACCAAGAAAGCCCAAACCGACGCCAACGCCGGTCATAATTAGATAGCGCGGCCGACGTTCACACTGTTAGCGCCGCCGGAAAGATTTAAATCTTTCCGGCGGACGCGGCGCTGTCAGTCGCCGCGGATTCCTTCGGCGCGCGAAAATCCGTTGTTTTCAAAAATCCGCACAGCGCGACGATCGCGGCGATATTAAAGAATAATACGCCGTTAGAGAAGAGGACCGCGATCATCACGTGAAAAAAGATCATGGTCAGCACGAGGGGGAATCGCAACCGCGTCCAGACGAGGAACGGAAAGCTTCCTTCGATTAAGAGCGAGCCGTGCACTGCGAGGATGCAGACCCACGACGCTCGAAACCATTCGATCTCGGGAAACCGAAACCAATCCGAAAGCGTGATCTGATACCAGATTTCTCCAGAGCCGAGGCCCCATTTGCCCAGAAGTTTTCCGACGGTGGTGAAAAAATACATCATGCAAACGTTGAATTGGAGAAATCGCGCCGCCCACGATTCCGTTATTGCCGGGAGCGGCTTTTTCAGGAGGAGATGATCCAACGACCATCGTTGCGGCGCTGGCGCGAACACCAGTGCCACCAAAACGAAGGCGAGAATTCCGTGCTCGCCGTTAAATGAAATTAAGTTTCGCTGAACCGTCGCGACATAAAAAAAGAACGTGACCGCTGCCGCAACCCGCGTCCACAAACCGAGCGCAAGGCAGATCGAGGCCGTGATCGTCGCCCAATAAATTTTCCAGATCCACTCCGGATCGGCCTTCATTAAAAAGAGAAATCCAGGCCAGTAAATGGTGTCGACGGCCACGTTGCGCGGAAGCATTCCCCAATGTCCGTAAAGCCGTTCGTAATTTCCGGACAAGCCGAGAAGGATTAGCGGCAAAAGCACTGTCACCGCGGCGCTGATGCGCACCAGGTCCCAACAGGTGTTGTCTGGCCCGAAGAAAAATTCATTCAGGCGTACGAACGCTTTTTTAGTAACTGTCGAGAACACGGTCGGTTTCGGGGCCGTAGTGCGTTCCCTCTGCGGCCGATTGTTCCCGTGACAGCACCATTCGGTAGTGCAGATAAATCGTGCGATGCGTCACCCACGTCGCATCGATTCCGTTCGTTCGGATCAAATATTCCATGTAATCGCGCATCGCGCGCGGGTTCGCATAAAAATTGAGATCGGCTTTCGGCTCGTTATGAAACAGCACCGACTCCCATTTTCCGGCGGCTTCCTTTTTGAAGTCATGCAAATCCAAAAGTTGGCCGTCGCTCAGCTCGACCTGGTAATGAATCGTGAAATTAAACGGCGAGATATAGGAAAAAAGTCCCCACATCTGACAGAGCAACAGCGCGTAGAACGAAGGGAATTGACGGTTGAGCTGCACAATCGATCCCGAAAATCCGGCCTGCGCTGCGTAGGCGCCGATGTTCATGCACAACGGCGGCATCAGCGAACCGATCACGACTAAAACGATCGCGATCTTGCGCTGCCGCCAGCGGTGGATTTTTTCCATCGCGCCGGATTATAATGAGCGGGCCTGGATTGTCAGTGCGGATTAATCCGCCACTCCGGCTCGGAGTTAAATCATGCCGAGCTTCATTCGCCCGGCTTCGCTGATCATGTTCTGGTTCCACGGCGGGTCCCAGACCAATTGCACATCGGCCTCATCCACGCCGTCGATCGACAGAATTTTGCTTTGCGCGTCGTGCGCGATCGCCGGGCCCATTCCGCAACCCGGCGCGGTCAGCGTCATTTTCACTTCAACCTTCGTGCCGCCGTCATCTTTCTTTGTCAGGCGACAATCGTAAACCAAACCAAGATCGACAATGTTCACTGGAATTTCCGGGTCGTAACATTGCTTGAGCTGGTTCCAAACGTCGTCTTCGGAAACCGCGCCGTTCGTTTTTGCCGCGGTGGATTTTTCTTTCGCTTCACTCTTCGGTTTCTCCAAACCGAGCGCGTCCAAATCTTTCTCCGCGACCTGCGACAAACCATATGCCGTCGCAATCGTGTAATTTCCGCCGAGCGCCTGCGTGATCACGCCCTTCGTTCCCGCCGGAACCGTGTATTTCTGCCCGGCCGGAATCAAAATCACCTCCAGCTCGCGCGTCGTTTCGAATTCTTGGTCTTTATACGATGACATCGGATTTGAAACTTACGCGCACGAAACACAATCGCAACGTTGTAGCTGCCGCCGTCTCAGGCGGCAAAGGATCAAAGCTTCTTCGGATCTTCGAGCAGCTCGATCACGCGCTTGAGCAAGCGCCCCGCGCCGCCGCCATCGAGACTGCGGTGATCGAAGCTCAACGTGACTTGCGCTTCGGTTTTCGGGACGAATTCTTTTTTCGTTTCATCCCACGACGGCGTTTTCTTTCCAACACCGAGACCAAGAATCATTGTTTGATCGGGCAGGGGAATCGGCGTGCCCCAATCGAGACCGAACGTTCCAAAGTTCGAAACGGAAGCGATTCCACCGGAAGTCATTTCGGTCGTCAGTCGTCGACGACGCGCAAGATCGACAAGCTCCGCATATTTCGTCGTCAAATCGGCGAGTGATGTTTTGTCGGCGTTGCGAATCACCGGAACCATAATTCCTTCGCCGGCTTCGACCGCGAGTCCGATGTCGATGGATTGCGATCCGATCGCGCGTCCGCCGATCAATCGCGCGGCTGCATTCGGTTGTTCGGCTAAGGCGAGAGCAAGCGCGCGCAATGCGTAAAGCGCCGGGCCGGGTTTGGGATCACGTGATTGTCGATCTTGCAGAACGGGATCGAGATTAACGGCGACGCCAACGGTCGCGAGCGGCCGCGTCCAGCTGCGTCGCATCGCATCCGCAACACCGGTGCGTATGGCGCTCGGTTTTTCCGCGGGTTGCGATTCGATCGAGCTGAGAAAATTTTCGAGATCTTTGATCGTCACGCGACCGGCGGTTCCGGTTCCCGCAATTCCCGCGAGATCTGCATTGGTCAGTTGCAATTCCGCCATGCGCGCGCGCACTCGCGGCGAAAGATATCCCGCGCCTTTCGCGCTCGCGGGAACTGGAAGCCCGCCGCGCCCGACTTCCGCGCTCGTCGCGACTTGCGGAAGATCGACATCGTCCACTTGGAAATGCGAACCCGCGGCGCTTCCGTTTCCGCTTTTCGCGGCGGCTTCTTCCTGCCGACCGGGAATTTCTTTTGCAACGTCGCCTTTCGGTTGTTCGGGCGCGCGTTTTTGAAATCGCGCCGCGTCCGCCTCGCTTGCTTCGACATAACCGAGCACCGCGCCGACCGGATACGTTCCTTTCACTTCCGCGTCGATTTTCGCGATTTCGCCTGGGCACGGCGTGGTCACGCCCATCACGGCTTTGTCGGTTTCGACTTCGATGATTTCCTGATCGGCCGAAACTTTGTCGCCCGG
>QHOZ01000009.1:15616-22013 GCA_003219495.1 Verrucomicrobiota bacterium
CACTTCCGCGGTCACGCCGCCCCACGGAAACGCTTCGCCCACCGCGAGCAATTTTCCCGTGCGCGCGACCGACGCGAGGACGGTCGCAGTGTCCAATGGTTTCACCGTGCGAAGATCGACAATCTCGATTTCGAATCCCTCTTTGCTCAATTCGTTCGCCACTCCGATCACTTCATGCACCATCGCGCTGTAAGTGACGATCGTGAGATCACGGCCCGGCCTAACGATTCGGGCTTTGCCAATCGGAAAACTTTCCTTCGGCAACGCGTCGGCCTTCAAATGGTAATAAAGATATTTGTGCTCGCAGTAAACGACCGGATCATCGATCGCGACGGCGTCGATCAACATTGTGTACGCATCTTCCACCGTTGCCGGCGTCATCACGACTACGCCGGGATAATGTGAGTACAGGCCCTCCATGCTTTGACTGTGAAATGGACCGCTGCCTTTCGTTCCACCTGACGGTAATCGAATCGTAATCGGCACCGGCACATTCGTGCGGTAGTAATGCGTGCCCGCGTTATTGAGGATTTGATTCAGCGCGATGCTGGAAAAATCCGCGAACTGCATTTCGACGATCGGACGCATTCCTTCAAGCGCGGCGCCGATTGCGGTGCCGACCATCGCGTCCTCACTGATCGGCGTGTTCAACACGCGCCCTGGAAATTGTTCCGCTAATCCCTTCGTCGCTTTGAATGCGCCGCCAAATTTTCCGGCAATGTCCTGCCCGTAAATAAAAACGCGCTCGTCGTCACGCAGCAATTTCGTCTGCGCCTCGCGAATCGCCTCGAGATACGTGACGGCCATAGGCGTTGATCGTTAGGACGACGGATTGTCGCGCAACTGATCGGTCGACATTGATCGCCAATCTTCTTCGCGCGGCTGCGGGGGATCTTCCTGTTGCGCGGTCGCGACCGCTTCGTCGACTTGTTTCGCAATGTTCGCGCGTATTTCTTTTAGCGCCTGCGCATCGAGCAAACCGTTTTCGAGAATAAACTTTTCCGTTCGCGCGACTGGGTCCTGAGCGAACGGTTGCCCTTTCATATCCTGCGGGACATAACTCGCGTCGTCATGTTCGCCGTGACCGGCCAATCGCAAAACTTCGGCGACTACCAATTGCGGCGGGCGTCCGGCGCGCGCGCGTTTCACCGCGGTCTCGATGACTTCGAGACATTGATTCAAGTCCGTGCCGTCGATTTTGTGACCTTCGTAGCCGTAGCCGATCGCGCGATCGACCAGATTGGCGCAGGCGAACTCGCGCTCGTTAGGCGTGGAGTAGGCCCAATGATTGTTGGTGACGACAACAACAAGCGGAACTTGTTCGACCGCCGCGATGTTCAAGCCTTCATGCGATGCGCCGGTCTGCATACCGCCTTCACCGATCGTCGTTAGGCCGACAAAATCTTTTTCGCCCTTCATCCGCTTTGCCATCAGCTTGCCGACCATCACGGGAATCATCGAACCGAGATGGCTGATCATTGCCAACTGGTTTTCGAGCGGACGGCCGCGATGAATATTTCCGTCGCGTCCGCGCATTGGGCCTTTCACCGATCCGAGATACGTCCGCACAACATCGAGTAGCGGCTCGCCAAATGCGGAACGGCCGGCTTGATCGCGCCGCGCTGACCGCTTCCTGGCCTTTGCCTAGATAAACGCCGCCAACGATCATGCCGCCGCGATAAAGCGCGCCGAGTTTTTCTTCGAGCACGCGCGCGAGAAGCATCCAGCGAAATGCTTCGACATAGCGCTCGTGCACCGCCGATTTTTTCGCGGCAGGTTTTTCGGGAGCAGCCTTCTTCGATTTCTTCCCGCGCTGCGCCGTCTGAAGCATCGGGCAATTTTACCTAAGATCGACAACCGCGCGCAAAATTTTTTTGCGGCGGATTATCGCGCGACGCCGGTCTTCTTAGCGTGGCCGTTTCCGTTTTCGGCGAGGGCAAATTGCCGCTGCGATGCGAGCGATTCGCGTTGAGCAGGCTGCGGTTGCTCTGCTGCGGGCGGCGCGGTCATTTTCATGCCGACGAGTTTGCTGATACCGCGCTCTTCCATCGTGATCCCGTAAAGCACGTCGGCTTTCGAAATCGTGCGCTTGTTATGCGTGATGATGATGAACTGGCTCTGCCGAATGAAGCGATCCAGCATGCGCGTGAAACGATTGATGTTGCTCTCGTCGAGCGGCGCGTCGATTTCGTCGAGGATACAAAACGGACTCGGCCGGACCATGTAGATCGCGAACAAGAGCGCGACCGCGGTCATCGCGCGCTCGCCGCCGCTCAACAGCGATACACTTTGCAATTGCTTACCGGGCGGCTTGGCCGTGATCTCGATCCCGCAATTCAATGGATCGCTCTCGTCCATCAACGCGAGATCCGAGCGACCGCCGCCGAATAGCTCGCCGAACATTTCTTTAAAGTTCGCGCGAACTTGCGCGAAGGTGTCGGCGAAGAGTTGTTTGGTCGTCGCGTTGATCTTCGCAATCACGTCGAGCAATTCGCGGCGCGCGTTTGTGAGGTCGGCGTTTTGCGTTTCGAGAAATTTGTAACGCTCCTCGAGCTCATCGTATTCCTGGACCGCCTCGAGATTCACCGGGCCCATGTTGTCGAGCTGACGCGTGAGCTCGGCGATCAATTGCTGCAATTGTTCCTCGGCAACATCGACATCGTCAGCGCCCGCTTTTTCGGCGCGCTTCAATTGCACGCGCAACGTCTTGTCGAATGCGTCCTGGTCCGGCGCGAACTCGCGCAAATCAACCTGGTAACGCCGCGAAACATTTTCCGCGAGATTGTCGATCTGCATTTGCAATTGCGATTCGCGGACCTGTTGATGGCCGCGTTTTTCCTGGAGCGAGCTCAAGGAATCGCGCAGCGAGCGCGTTTCCGTTTCTCGCTTCTGGACCGCCGCCACGCGCTCGGCGCGTTGCGATGAAATCTCGGCCGCCTTGGCTTCCGCTTCCGCCGCGCGCGCCGTTCGTTCTTTAATCGCGATCTCGGCATCACGATTTTCCTGCGCCTGCGCTTCGAGTTTTGATTCGTAACTTGCGATGTCCGCTTTGCGCGCACCAATCAATTCAACCAACTCGGTGTCACGCGCCGCCATCGGTTGGCGTTGCGCTTCCAGATTCTCGAGGCGCTGCCGTGCAGTCGCGATCGCCAACCGCACCTCGTTCAACTCCTCGATCGCTTTTTCCTCCTGCGAACGCGCGCCTTTCTCGTCTTTCTCGGCGTCGCTTTGCGCGGCTTCCTGTTCCGCCAATTCATCGCGCGCGCCCGCTAATTCTCCTTCGAGCTCGGCCACGCGCTGGTCGGCAACCTGGATTTGTTGCTCCAGCGTCGCCTTTTCGGATTTGAGACTGTCGATCTTGCGCTCCGCTTCTTTCAATTCCGTTTCGCGCAGGGCGATCTTGTGCGCGGAAGTTGAATGCGACAGCTGCGCTGCTTGATGTTGTGCGCGCGTCTCCTCGAGGCGGCGCGCTGCCGCTTCGGTGTTCGACTTTGACTCGTCGCGTTTTTGGAGCGCGATGTCGCGCTGTCTCTCGAAATCGTGAAATTCGTTTTCTAATTCCGCGATGCGCGCTTTGCGTTCCAGGAGCGAGTCCACTTTCACGCTGCTGCTGCCGCCGAAAATAATTCCCTCCGCCGAAATAAATTCGCCATCGAGAGTCGCCATCGCGAGCGTCGGCTCGTCCTGTTTTGCAACGAGCGCGTCATTTAGCTTCGAGAAAATCACGACGCCGCTAAGCAATTGGCGCACGAGCGGCTCTATCGCGCGCGGCGTAACGACTTTGTCGATCGCCCATGCGATCGCGCCTCGCGGTAAACTCTTTCGAACGGATTCGTGAGCTGAACCGTTGAATTTCGGAACGAACAACGCGGCTTGTCCGAGTTTTTTCCTGGTGAGACGCGCCAGGATTTCCTCCGCGCTTTGCGCGTCCTTCAGAATGACGGCGTGCAAGTTTCGACCAAGCGCAGTCTCGATCGCGGGAATAAATTTCGGATCGACATCGATCTGCGCGACGAGCGAACCAACGATGGAATCGCGGAAGCGCGCGGGATCATCGAGACCTTTAAGCACGGCCTGCGAACCTTGGGCCAATCCTTCGCCTGCGGCATTGAGCTGGCGCAAAATTTCCAACATCGAGCGTTTCTCGGCGAGATTGCGCTCGAGAGCGGCCACATCGCTGTCTGCGCTCGCCAACAGTTCCTGCTGTCTTTTTAAGGTCGCGTCCGCGGTTTGTGATTGAGTGAGCAGCTGCGACAATTTTTCTTGCTCGGCTTCAGTCGATTGATGCGCGGCCGCGATCTCGGCGGTGATTCGTTCGCGCGCTTTCGTAGCTTCCGTAATTTCGTTGGCAATCTGACGGATTTGTTCCTGTGTCAGCTCGCGTCGCGCGGTCAGACCGGCGAAATCATCTTCGAGTTTGTCGATCCGTGCTTCGTATTTGGAAAATGAGGCGCGGGCGCTGTCGCGTTGCGCTTCACGCGTCTGGCGAGCCGCACGGATTTTCTCCAACCCTTCGGTGACGCGAGTGAGATCGTTCTGTCTCGATTCCAAAAGCTGCTGCGTCTTCTCAATCAGCGCATTCGCTTGCTGGATCTGCGCCTCGTGTTGTTTGCGTTTATTCTCGGCGCTTTCAATTTCACCACGCGCGCGCTCAATCAGGCCGTTGAGCTCGTCTTTGCGCTGGCGGTTAAATTCGATCCGGCTTTTGTGCGCTGCGACTTCGCTCTGCAAATGTTGCGCTTCAGCGCGAATGTCGCCCACTTCGATGTCGATCTTGTCGAGCGCGCGACGTTCTTCGGAAAGCTCGCCTTCACTATTGTCGATCTTCGTGCGCGCCGATTGTTCCGAGTTTGCGACGTTCTCGATTTCGGCGCGGCAATTCGCCAGTTCGGATTCCAATCTCGCGAGTTGTTTCTTTGAATGGTGCGTATCGAGCACGCGCAAATCGGCGTGCAACGCCTGATACCGCCGCGCTTTCCCGGCCTGACGCTGCAGCGAACCGATCTGCCGCTTCACTTCTTTGATCACGTCGCCGATGCGAAGCAGGTTCGCTTCGGTCGCTTCCAGCTTTCGGAGCGCTTCTTTCTTTTGCGATTTGTATTTGGTGATGCCGGCGGCTTCTTCGAAAATCGTGCGCCGATCTTCCGGCCGCGAGCTCAAAATCATGTCGATCTTGCCTTGCTCCATCATCGAGTAAGCCGAGCGCGCGACACCGGTATCGGCGAAAAGATTCTGAATGTCTTTCAAACGGCACTGCGTTTTGTTGAGCAAGTATTCGGAATTGCCATCGCGATAAACGCGGCGCGTCACTCGCACGTCGTGCCAATCAACATTCAATTCCGACGCGCAATCGGTGAAGGTTAAAGAAACTTCAGCAAAGCTGAGCGGCTTGCGGCTGTCGGTTCCGTAAAAGATGACGTCGGCCATTTCGCCGCCGCGAAGCGATTTGGCGGATTGCTCGCCCAGAACCCATTTGATCGCGTCGAGGATGTTTGATTTGCCGCAACCATTCGGGCCGACGATGGCGGTGACGCCTTCGTGAAAGTCGACGAGGGTTTTGTCGGCGAAGGATTTGAAGCCGAAAAGCTCGAGCGATTGTAGATGCATGCTACCGGGGCCCAACAGTCAGCCTTAGAGGGCAATATAGTAGCGCAGGTGCCCTGACAAGCAAAATCATACAAAATGTGGGCGACCGAAGCGCGCAAACCGCAACATACTGTAGAATGCCTCGGCCGAATCAGCCTTGCTTCCCGGCGGCAGTTCGCGCACCATGCGCCCGATGCTCGGCGAGACCCCGACGGAAATTCATCAAGCTGAACGTGCAGATGAAAAGCTCGTCCGCGGAATCGGCGTTCCGGCGTTAACCGCGAACATCATCAGCTCCACAATCGGCGCCGGGATATTTGTCATTCCCGCAACTGTCGCCGCGGGACTCGGCTCGGCCGCGCCACTCGCTTTTATTTGTTGCGCGGTCGCGATGATTTTATTCGTCACCTGTTTTGCGATCGCCGGGAGTCGCGTGTCGTTAACGGGCGGACTCTATGCGTATGTCGAAGTTGCGTTTGGTCGCTACGTCGGGTTCCTCGCTGGAATACTCTATTTTCTAACTGCGCTCGGCGCGGTCGCGGGCGTCGTGAACGTTCTCGCCAACTCAATCGCGCTGGTCATTCCAATTCTCGGCGGACCAGCGATGCGCATTGTTGTGATGTTCGCGGTCTATGCATTTCTCGTTTTGATCAACATTCGCGGCGTGCGTGAAGGCGCGGGCGCAGTGACGATCATCACGGTCGCGAAACTTTTGCCGCTCCTTTTGTTCATCGGCGCGGGAATTTTTTTCATTAACGGGTCGAACCTGAGCTGGAGTGGTTGGCCGACGAGCAAGTCTTTGGGCGACGCC
>QHOZ01000085.1:0-4150 GCA_003219495.1 Verrucomicrobiota bacterium
CGAGCGAGAGACGATAAAGAAAAACCGCATCGTAACGCGGAAAGAAATTTCGATCGTCCTCGATCACGGTTAGATCGTATTCGGCAATCTTCGCGTCGGTCGAATAGGCGTCTTTGACGTCGATTTGTCCGCCGGCAAGCGCGTCGTAACCGAGCGCATGATCAATTCCGATCACGCTCCGCGGATTTAATCCGTAGAACTGGGCGAGGGGACGCCAGCCATCCTGCCGATCCATAAATTCATGCGTTAGCCCAAAAGTAAATTGCCAGTGACTTCGGAGATCGCTGATTGTGCGAACGCGCTCTTTTTGCGCTTCGGACCGCGTCATGACGAGCGCGTAAGTGTTGTTGAATCCGAGCGGGCGCGTGATGCCGATCCCGAATTTGGCAAGTTCTCCGGCAATTTGTTCCAACGTCGGCCGATCGCTCCGTTTCAAAATCTCCTGAGTGATCGTGCCGGTGTATTCCGGATAAATGTCGATCTGACCGCTGCGGAGCGCTTCCCAAAGAATGATCGTCCCGCCCATTCCCTGACGATGCTCGGCGAAATTTCCGGCATCGGTCAGATTTCGCTTCGCGATTTCGCCGAGAACGTACGACTCCGTGAATTTCTTTGAGCCAACTACCACCGGTCGCTCACTTGCGAATACCGAAGTCGCAAAGAGGAAGACTAAGAGGAAGCGGCAGCGGACGATCATAACAATGCGAGGCCGCGTTGCGCGTTGATGAACTCGGAAACGAAATTGGACGCGGGACTTTCGCGAAGATCGACAATCGATCCGCGTTGGACAATTCGGCCTTCGTTCATGAGCACTATCGTGTCGCCGAGATACGCCGCTTCGGCGAGATCGTGCGTGACTAGGAGCGCGGTTTGTTGCAAGCGCGCGAAGATTTCTTTCAAATCTTTTTGAAGCGCCGCGCGCACGAGCGGATCGAGCGCGCCAAGCGGTTCGTCGAGTAACAACAGCTCGGGGGAAAGCATCAACGCGCGCATCAAACTTACGCGCTGACGTTGGCCGCCGGAAAGCTCGAGCGGATAACGATCGAGAAGATTTTCGGGAAATCGTGTCAGCGCGCAGAGCTCGACGAGACGCGCCTGCATTTCCTTTTCATTGCGCTCGAGATGTCGCGCCATGAGTAAAACATTTCCGCGCGCGGTCAGATGCGGAAACAAGCCGCCCTCCTGAATCACGTAACCGATGCGCCGCCGCACGGTGTCGATCTTATCGGCCGTGAGTTTGTCGCCATCAAATTGAATTTCGCCGCGGTCCGGTTCGAGCAAACCAATGATGAGACGCAGCAAAGTTGATTTACCGCAACCGCTCGGACCGATCAGCACCGTGGTTTTGCCGCGCTCGATCGAAAGATCGGTGTCGTGCACGGCTGCCGCGTCGCCGAAAGTTTTTGAAACACCGCTGAGTTGAACGAGCGCGCTCACCGGCGGCTAGTTTGCCACGGTGAAATAGAAAACGCCAAACCAGCGCGCGTCGTCGGTCCAGACCTGCTCGAAATGAAATCCGGCCTCGCGCGCGAGAGTGATGAAGCCGCCGATCGGGTGTTTGTAGGAATATTCGGTCAGAATTTTTTCGCCCGCCTGAAATCGAAAATTATGGTCGCCAATTTTTACGGTCTGATCGATCTCGCTAAGCAAATAAAGTTCAACGCGGCCTTCGGTCGGATTGTAAATCGCGTAGTGCTGCCAGTGGGCGAGGTCGAAATCGCCGCCGAGCGTGCGATTAATTCGCGTGAGAAGGTTTTTGTTGAACTGCGCGGTCACGCCGGCACTGTCGTTGTAAGCGGCCTCGATCACATGTCGATCTTTTTGGAGATCGACGCCGATGAGCAAACCGCCGTCCTCGCCGGCGAGATCGACCAGGCGCGAAAGAAATTCGCCCGCCGTTTCCGGTTCGAAATTGCCGATGGTAGATCCGGGAAAATAAATGACGCTGCGAGACGAGAGGTGGCGCGGCAAGGGCAGCTCGAATGGCTCTAGGTAATCGGCGGCCACGGGCAGAACTTGCAGCGTCGGAAATGTTTCGCGAAACCGGCTCGAGGATTTCTCCAACTGCTCGTTCGAGATGTCGATCGGGACGTAAACCGCCGGCTCGTGCAATTCTTCGAGCAGGATCTGTGTTTTTGTTCCGGCGCCGGTGCCAAGACCAATCAGCTCGATCTGCGGACCGAGCGCCGCGGCCATTTCCGCGCCGTGTAAGCGAAGGATCTCAATCTCAGTCCGGGTAATGTAGTATTCCGGGAGCTGGCAAATTTGCTGAAACAACTTTGCACCCTGTTCGTCGTAGAAGAATTTGTAAGGCAATCGCCGTGGCGTTGCGGAAAGACCGCGCAAAACTTCAGTGCGAAAGTTTTCTTTCGCGTCAGCTGAAACCGGGGGCGGAATTTTACCGTTCACGAAAGATCGCGCGCTAAACGGATTCCCATGAATTGCCATCGTTTCTCGGGTTGAAAGAAATTGCGATACGTTTTGCGGATATGCGTGCGCGACGTGGCGCAAGAACCACCGCGCAGCACGTATTGATTGCACATGAACTTGCCGTTGTATTCGCCGAGCGCGCCCGGCCCGGCTCGATAGCCGGGATAAGGCGAATAGGAGCTGCGGGTCCATTCCCAAACGTCGCCGAACATTTGCGCGAGTTGTCCTTCGCGCGGCGATTCATTCAATGGCGCGGGCTGAAATCGCTCGGTCTCAACGAAATTTCCGCCGATGTCGATCTTCTCGGCGGCGCGTTCCCATTCGAACTCTGTCGGCAAGCGCGCGCCGGCCCAATTGGCGAAAGCGTCGGCTTCGAAATAACTCAAGTGCGTGATGGGCTCGTTCGGATCGACTTCGCGCAGTCCGCTCAAGGTGAAATTCCACCATTCGCCATCCTGCTCGATCCAATAAAGCGGCGCGGACCACTTCTGTTCGTTGACTGTCGTCCAGCCTAACGAGAGCCAGAATTCCGAACGCTCGTAACCTTTCGCGTTCATGAACTCCAAATATTCCCCATTTGTTACGAGGCGATTTCCGAGTGCGAACGGCAGAACGAGCGCGCGATGCGGAGGCAACTCATTGTCGTAACAAAATCCGTTTCCGTCATAGCCGATCTCAATTGTCGGAAGAGCGGGCTCTGCGCAAATACGTGTTTGATGTCGGTGACGAGCAGTTCTTGATGCTGTTGTTCGTGATGGATGCCGAGCGTGAGAATCGGTTCGATCTCGCGAAACAATTTTTCATCCGCGCCGGAGACAAGCTCGTCGCTATCAGCGTTGACGGAGGCGCGATATTTCTTTGTTTGATCGACAGTCGGTCGCGAGATCAGGCCGCGGAGATCGCGCCGATGCATCGTGCCGGCCGCATTATAATAAGAATTGAAGAGGTAGGCGTACTCGGGAACGGCGTCGCGGTAACCGGTCTTCCATTTTTTCAGAATGAAAGTTTCGAAAAACCAGGTCGTATGCGCGAGATGCCATTTCGTCGGGCTGACATCGGGCATCGATTGCACGACGCAATCTTCCGGCGCGAGATCTTGCGCCAACTTCGCGCTGAAGTTTCGGACTTCGTGAAAACGGGCGAGCAAATCCTTCGCGGGCGAAGAACTCTCGCGCGAGCGCGGTTGCGCGGTCGCTGTCTGATTTTTTGGCGCGACCGCGGCTGGGATCAAGTAATTCCGCCTTCCTGCTCGAGCTCTTCCTTGCGCGCTTCGAGCATTTGATCGTGTTCTGCTTCCTCTCTTCCCTCGCTGACCAAATGTTCGCCGAGCGACTCCTCGTCTTCTTCAACTCCGGGCCGTGGAATGCGATGTCCGCGATCGCTGGGAGTCACCTGCCACTCGGCTGTGATTTCCGCATTGTCCGGCGTTTCTTCTGGCGAATTGTCGTTTTCGATTCCCGCCAATTCTTCACGGGCCTGTTTCCAATCGGCGTCGGTGAATTCATCCGCGGTGCGCTCGTCAATCATCGCAATCTCTCGCGCGCGTTTTTCAATGTCCTCGTTTGACGGCACGCCCATGCCGCTGCCGTGGAGCTCGATTTTTCCGTTAGCTTTTTTTTCCTTCATCACTTGAATTTCGGAAACGGCTTCGGGTTTACGTGCAAAAAGTTACAGCGCGATCCCCGAGCAGGAAAGAGGATTTTCCTGCGCACGGGACCTG
>QHOZ01000085.1:4175-9487 GCA_003219495.1 Verrucomicrobiota bacterium
GGACGAGTGCAGATTTTTATCTTTGAAAAACCGCGGCCGCCTTGCCTTTTGCGAATACGGCGCCGCGGAGGGCGACCCGGTTTTCTTTTTCCACGGGTGGCCGAGCTCGCGAACGATGGGCGAATTGACGGATGCCGCGGCGCGTGAACTCAACGTCAGAGTGATTTCGGCAGATCGTCCGGGAATTTGCGATTCAAGTTTTCAACCGAATCGAACGTTGCTCGATTGGCCCGGCGTCGTTGAGCAGCTCGCCAGCGAATTGGGAATTGAACGATTTCACATTCTGGCGTTTTCCGGTGGCGCGCCTTACGCCTATGTGACCGGATTGAAAATGCCTGGACGTGTCCAAGCGATTGCGATTGTCAGCGGCGCTGTGCCGTTCGCAGACCTGAGCGACCACAGTGGATTACTTCCACTCTACCGATGGATGATATGGTTTTATCGGAATCAGCCGCGCGTCTTGCGCGCGCTCTTTTATGCCACGCGACCGCTCATTTCGTGGCGAATATCGGCCCGAAGTTATTTCCAAATGTTGCCAAGACCTGATGCGAAAGCCCTTCGAGATAACGCCGCATTCGATGTTGTTTTTGAAAGCCAGCGCAGGGTTGGGGTTTTCGTTTGGAAGATGTCGACGTTCCGGTCCGCCTGTGGCACGGAAAGCAGGATCGTGCATTTTCATTTCGCGTTGCTGAAGAAACAGCGAAGCGTCTGCCCAATTGTGTCGCCCGTTATGTTGAAAACGAAGGGCACTTCTCGCTGCCGATCCGCCACATGCACGAAATTCTTGCGGACTTGATTGCGGTTTAAATCGGGCAAGAGGGATTGCCGCTGAGGACAGCGGCCTCTACAGTTGTCTGTGAAGGAAGAAGATTTTACCGCAGGTGCGATCCATGATCAGCCGGCGCGGCGGATTTGGACGGTCGAGGCACCATTCGACCAGCGCGTGAAAGATCTGGTGCGCGATTGGGGCGCGAAGAAAAATCCCGAGCTGATTGAGGAGATGATCGTGACCGCGCTGAAAATGGCGCGCGACGAGATGAGCGTGGCGGATCTCAAGTTGATCAATCGCTCGCTCAAAGAAATGCGTTATGCGGCGAAGGTCTTCGGGCAGTACGCGCAATTCCGCAAAGTGGTCGTGTTCGGCTCGGCTCGGGTCCCGATCGATTCGCCGGAAGCAAAAGCGGCGGAGGACTTCGCGCGCGCGATGGTGGCAAAGGATTACATGGTTATCACCGGCGGCGGCGATGGGATCATGGGCGCAGCGCAGCGCGGTGCCGGACGCGAGCGAAGTTTCGGTCTGAACATTCGACTGCCGTTTGAGCAACAGGCGAATCCGATCATCGAAGGCGACCCGAAGCTCATTAATTTCAATTACTTCTTTGATCGCAAACTGAACTTCGTAAAAGAATCGCACGCGTTTGCGCTTTTCCCCGGCGGGTTCGGAACAATGGACGAGACCTTCGAAGTGTTGACGCTCATGCAAACCGGCAAGGCGCGAGTCATTCCGGTTGTGATGCTGGATCGGCCGAGCGGCGATTATTGGGAGACGTGGATTAAGTTTCTCACCGATTACCTTTTCAAACTCGGATTAGTTTCGGAGGAAGACTTTTCATTTTTCAAAATCGTGCCCGATGTCGATGCCGCCGTGGCCGAGATTTTGCAGTTCTACAAAATCTATCATTCCGCGCGCTGGGTTGGAGAACAGCTCGTCGTGCGGATTAATCGCGCTTTGTCGAAAAGCGCGATTGTCGATCTAAACAGAAAGTTCGCCGATCTCCTTCGCGAAGGCGAAATCGTTCAGGGCGCTGCGCTCCGGCCGGAAAAGAATGAACCGGAGATTTGGAATTTGCCGCGGCTGATTTTAACGCCGCACCGAAACAATTTTGGTCGCTTCCGGCAATTGATCGACGCGATCAATGCCTCGTCAGTCGTGTAAAATCGCTTCGGAAGCCGCGAGCGGGGCCAACTCGGCCTGCGGCATCGCGATTTGCGGGCGCACGCGCCGCTTCTTGCTCGCTTCGACCAGCGCAAGATCGACATCGAGCTTCGCGCGCATCATTCGATCGAAGCAGAAGTGCTCGCGCGCGTAACGCAAACCGTTCTCGGCGCAGCGCGCGGCGAGATTTTCATCAGAAAGAAAAAGCAGAATCGCGGTCGCGAGCGCGTTGCTGTCGTTCGGTTGGACGATCAATCCGTTTTGCCCGTGCACGATGATCTCGGGAACGTCGCCGACGCGAGTTGCGACGACCGGCCGGCCACTCGCGAACGCTTCGCGCAAAACGATCGGTGACGCTTCGGTATGACGCGACGCGATCACAACCATCGTTGCCGCGGCAAGAATGTCCGGAATATCCCACCGGTAACCCATCATCAAAACGTTGCCGTTGAGACCAGCGCGGTCGATTGCTTTGCGCACCCATTTCTCGCGGCTGCGCCCGCCGGTCGCTTCGCCCACGAAAACGAAATGCGCGTCGCGACGTTGATGGCGAACGATTCGCGCGGCTTCGACCAAATTGAACTGGCCTTTGTCGGGACGAATCATGCCGACGTTCACGATGATCGGCGTCTCCTCGGACAGTCCGACCTCGCGCCGGAATTTCATGCGGTCGCGGTTGGGCGAAAATTTCTCGAGATCAACCGCCGAACCGATGACTTCGATTTTTTTCGCGGTGATTCCGTATTGCTCGATGAATTCTTTTTTGATGACTTGCGCGTCGGCGACAATTTTCGCGCAGCCGTGGCGGTAAATGAACGCGCGCTTTTTGTGACCGAGCGGATCGGTGATGCAACGCGAGCGGGTGACCGGCCAACCGCAAAGATACAGCGGCAAACAGAGCCAGTGATCTTTCGAGCTGTAGGTTTTGATCAGGTCGACGCGATTACGCCGGCAGAAAAGCCAGATGCGGAATGACGCGAACGGATTGATGCGATGCTTGAGCGACATCGGCACGACCGGGGTGCCGAGCTCGCGCGCTTTGGTCATTACTTCGCTTGTCGGGTCGCAGATGAGCCACGCGCGATGGCCATTGGCATTGAGCCAATTGATTTCGAGACAGGTGCGATATTCCTGTCCGCCCCAACTGCCGCTGCTCTCGAGATGAAGTAGATTCACGCCGGGTTGTCGACCTTTCCGCCAGTGTGAACACCTTCCCCGCGTTTTTCGAGAATATAATCGTGGATTGTATTTACTGTTTTTAGAGCCCGGCCAGCCACTTCTGAGTTGGGCACCCCCACGCCGAAGGTCTTTTCCATGCTGACCACCAGCTCCAGAGCGTCGATCGAGTCCAAACCGAGCCCGTTCGGGCCAAAAAGGGGCAGATCATCCCCAATTTGTTCGGGCGTCGTCTGAAGCATCAGGTTCTTGACGAGCATCTCCTTGATGCGCGCGCGCAAGTCAGCATCCGGCATAGTTAAGGCGGCGCGAAATTGTCGGAAAATTCAGGCGCGGTCAATCAAGATTCGATCCGCCGCGGCGGACGAGCCTCAAACCTGATCGGCTTTGTCGCCGGGAGTGACCGCTTGATTCGGATCAGGACGCGCTGCGACCGTTGTGGAAGCGTCCGTTCGAGGAACCGTCGCAGGCGGCGTGGTCGTCTTCGCCGTCGTGTCAGGCTTGTCCGCCTTGTGCAATTCGTCGGTGAACTCGTCCTTCGCCTTTTGGAATTCCTTGATCGCCTGACCCATGCCGCGAGCGAGCTCGGGCAATTTCTTGGCGCCGAAGAGCAAAAGGATTAGAAGCAGAATCCAAATCAGGTCCGGTCCTCCGAGATTCAGCAGACTGGCGAGGATGCTCATGGCTGGCGCCACACTCCGACCCAATCGCCTTCGTTGCAAGGCAAATTGCCAGCTAGGCTTAAGGCTGAACGGCCCCAGCGTCCACCTTGTGATTTAGCGCAGGGAGCGTAACTTCGCAGGTGCAGCGTTCCCGAGGCGGCTTTACCTTGATCGAGATCATTATCGCGGTGGCGATTATGGTTCTCATTCTAGGACTGGCCTATCCAAGTTTTGAAGGCGTGATAGCGGACCGGAAACTGCGCGCGTCGCTGGATCGATTTAACAATATCGTTCGCGTCGCGCAGGAACACAGTGTCAACGAGCATCGCGCATATCTCGTGGTTTGGAGCAACAAAGAAGTCGTGGTGCAGCCCGAAGCCTTCAGCAGAGATGAGGAGCGAAAAGCGGCAGCGAGGTTTCCGTTGGATTACGGCGAGATCTTGACGCTGAGTTTACCGGCCGCGATTTCGAAAACGGCGGGCGAATGGATTTTTTGGCCGACGGGAACGTGCGAGCCGGCGTCGGTTCACTATGAAGGACACGCCGGCGTTTGGACCGCAGATTATTCGCCGTTAACCGGGCATGGACAGTTGTCGCAATATGCAGCGAAGTAATTTTACGCGCGCAAGATCGACAATCGCCTTTGCGCTCTACGAAGTTTTGATGGGCCTCGCGATTTTCGCGCTCGGCGTTTTGGCGCTCGGCCGCGCAGTGGAGAATTGTATGCAGGCCAGCACGCTCAACGCGGAGGAGAATCGCGTCCGGCAAATTTTATCGAATCGCATGGCCGAGGTGCAAGCGACGCCGGGCCCGCCGGATCAATCGAAAGAGTTCAACGTCGATACCGGTTACGGACCAGTGAGGCTGATCCAGAAAACCGCGCCCGCGAATTTGCAAGACGACCTGGGCGCGCAGCTCTCGAGCATGCATCATCTGACGTTGACCGCGAAATGGGCGCGTCGCGGAGCGGATCAATCGCAGCAAATCGAGTTTTATGTTTATCGTCCGGGTTAATCGCCGCAGCGGCTTCACGTTGTTGGAGATCATCATGGCGGTTGCGATTCTCGCCACGATGGCAATCGCGATTTATCGCTTCGTGCAGGCGAACATGGTGGCGATCCGCCTTTCATCGGAAGCAGTCGCGTCCGACGCGCGCTACGATGGGTTGCGCGAAGTGCTCTCGGAACAATGGCAAAGTTTACCCTCGGGAAAAGGCGCGTTGCTCGGCGACGCTTTGAAATTATCGGATCGCGAGCGCGACGAAGTCCGCTGGCTTTGCAGCGCCGGTCCGGGATTGATGACGCGTTACGCGGCGGGCGATTACGTTGTATCGTTGCGATTGCAATCGGCGAAAGATGATAAGGGCTTCGAACTTGGTTTTCTGCGCAGACCGCAGGACGATAAGTCCACGAACGCGAGTGAATCGTGGGTCCCGCTAATCGACCAGGTGCGCGCGCTGCAAATTCAATATTTTGATCCCCGCCTGAACGTGTGGGTGCAAAAATGGACCGACACCGGAACGTTGCCGCGTTTAGTGA
>QHOZ01000086.1:0-19070 GCA_003219495.1 Verrucomicrobiota bacterium
CCCTAACTTCATAAGCTACGCTTCTCAATGCCGCGGTTTGGTCGGCTCCGGAGAAGAGTGGGCATCGCCGCGAAAAGCTAGTTCTTTGCCATCAGCAAATACAATAATATCGTAACCGTTAGGGGCGATAATATGCCTCCTAAGCCAGTCGGCGGTGATTGGCTCAGTTAGGCGGTTAGAGGGCGCGACAAACCGGTCTGACATCCAAATCTGGCCAGTTGCAAAATAGACGTTGGCGGTGAAGGCCCTCGACTCGACGTTCCGAATATCGATCCAAACGCCCGTGAGTTCACGGCCACCGAGCCAAAAGGCACTCGCGGGAACTGTGGGTGGTCGCGGCGGAGGCTCATCCGCACCTGCATTGTGCACCAAGAAAACGCACGAAAATAGCAGTGCAGGGATAAAGGTTCGCAGCAAACGAGAAGGCATCACTAGCTGGAATTATACGCAGGTTGGGTGACCTTGCAGGAATCTAAATGTTCACTTGAACATACGCTCGCCTTGTGCCAAATTGCGGCATGTCGGCGAGGAAAATTCTCGATCTTCGGAAGTTACTGGCGGACCGCTTCCCCCACTCGTCTCCCGCGCCGGCTTCCATTCTCTCCACCGGCGTTCAGTTTCTTGATCAAACCATCGGCGGCGGGTTCCCCAAAAGCGCGATCACTGAATTAATCGCGCCGAAATTGAGCGCCGGAAGCGCTTCGCTCATTCACGCGCTGTTGCGATCGGCCCAGCGCGACAATCATTTCGTCGCGCTGATCGATGGCGCGGATTCGTTCGATCCCGGTTCGTCCGATAATGCAGCGCTGCAACATTTGCTGTGGGTCCGCTGTCGGAAAGCGTTCGATGCGATCAAAGCGGCCGATTTTCTTTTGCGCGACGGCAATTTCCCGCTCGTGATTGTCGATCTCGTTCTGAACTCGGCCGACGAGCTGCGCAAAATTCCGCAGACCAGCTGGTATCGATTACAACGACTCGTCGAAGCGGTGCCAAGCGCGTGTCTCGTGCTCAATCGGCAAAGCCGGGTTGGCAGCGCACAGTTAAAAATCGTTCTCGAAAGTTCGTGGTCACTAAAGGATCTCGAACAAGAAAACGCGATCACAAATCTGAAATTTCGTGTTCAGCGCTCCCATGTGAAATCGCTGGCCACTGGTCACTCGTCACAGGTCACTTAAAGAAATGTTCGCCACACTTTATCTTCCGAATTTTTATCTTCAGGCCGCAATGCGGCATCATCCCGAGTTGCGCGCGCAACCGGTCGGCGTGATCGATCCGACTCACAAGAAAGTCGCGATCGTTGAATTGAACGATGCGGCTGAAAAAGCCGGCGTCGGAAAAGGAATGACGCCGAGTCAGGCGCTCGCGCGTTGTTTGCAGGTCTCGATTCGAACTCGCGAGCGCGGGCAGGAAAAATTGATCGACGAAATCCTGTTGCAACACGCGTTCATGCTGTCGCCGTTCGTGGAAGCCACCGCTCCCGGCGTTTGCACGGTTCAATTTACCGATAACCGTCAGTTAATCGCGAAAGCGTCGCGGGTTTTAGGCAAACTCGACACATGCGAAATCCGCGCGCATATCGGCATCGCATCATTGCCGGACTCGAGTTTATTGGCCGCGCATTTGGCCCGACCGATTTTGCAAATCGACGAGCCCAAAAAATTTCTCGCGCCTTTGCCGATCGAAACGCTGGCCTTCGCCTAAGCCGGCGAACTGCTACTGATCGGCCGGATTCAGGACCTTGAAGGTCAATGCGGCGACAATTGCAGCTGCGAGTTCCGCGACAATGTGGATCCAGATATCCGCGAAATTGATCAGTTTCATTACCGCCGCGCCAACTGCTACGGCTGGATTAAACGCGCCGCCGGAAATTCCTCCGACCGCAAATGCTCCGGTCATTACCGTAAATCCGATCGCCAGACCGTAGAAAGAATTGCCGGTCGTATCTTTTGAGGTGGCCGAATTCAACACGACAAAGACGAGAGCGAAAGTGAAGAGAAACTCGGCTACGAAAACCAACGGCACGTTCTTGAATTCCATCGGGGTTCCGCTCTTGCCCATGAGATAGACAGCGACGAGTGACGCTGCGACACCAGCGGCGAGCTGCGCGACCCAGTACGGAATCAGCTGGCTCCATTCGCAGCGGCCCCGAATACAAATGCCGAGCGTGACCGCGGGATTGAAGTGGGCACCTGAGATGTGTCCGCACGCATAAACCATTACCATGAGCGCTCCTCCGACGGCGAGCGGCGCGATTACTCCAACAACAGGGCCCGGAATCACAACGCAGCCAATGGTGAGAACGAGGAAAAATGTGCCGATGAATTCTGCAATCCATTTATTCATGCCTAAATCGAAGCAAATTCGATTCGCAGTGGCAAGCGGCGAGTAACAGGCGGCTTAGCCGCCGGCGTAATTTGGATATTTCTGCTTTAACTCTCGCGAGACTTGATCCGCCTCGGCAGGTTTGCCCGCCTTTTGGTAAGCGATCGCTGCTTTCTTCAAGGCGCGCGGAGTGATCGCCGGGTCGTCGTAAAGCAACGCAACACCTTTGAACATTTTGCCGGCTTCCTCAAAATTGCCGCGCTCGAATTGCACGTCGCCCGCGAGGATGCGCGCTTCCGCATTCACGCGACCCTCGGGCTGCAAAATCATGATCTGCTCCGCGATTTTCTGCGCATCATCCGGCTTGTGGGCGGCGATTTTCACGCCACCGAGCGAGAGAAGCACTTTTGCTTTGCCCGCCGGATCGGTTGCCACCTGCAAATATTTCCCGAGAGCGTCTTCAGATTCGTCGTATTTCTGCAATCGCGCCGCAGCGTCCCCGAGATAAAACCAGAAGTCCGGCTTCACCGGCGGGTTGTCGATCCTGCCCAGCACGCCGAGATACTTCTCAGCCGCGCCGTAATTTTTCTCGTTGTAATATTCAATGCCGAGCCACTCGAGAATTTCAGCCGGAATCGTTCCCTGCGCGTTGCTCGCCAGAAATCCGTCGACCTCTCGCGTCGCCGCAGGACGATCGTGCGCTCCAAAGTAACAAGACATGATCCGGATCGTTGCCGGAACGTAGTAATGCTCTTTGTCCTGCTGTCGCGCGGTGTTCAATTCGGCAAGCGCCGTTTTGTAATCCTTCAATTCAAACGCGGATTTGCCGATGTAGTAGTGCGCCATGGCTGCGGCCGGCGTCTTGGGAAATTCCTTGAGAAGTTGTCGGAACGAGTCGCTCATCCCTTTCGGATTCTGTTGCTGACCAAGAATCAATGCTTTGTGCTGGAGTGCCGGCTCGCGCTCCTTTGCGTTCGGATATTTTCCCAGGATTGCGTTCCAATCTGAAATTGCCGCGTCGTAATTTTTATCGCTCTCGTAGGTTTCGGCGCGACGCGCATACGCGGAGCTCGCCAACGGACTGTCCGGAAAAGCCTGCACGAAAAATCCGGACGCCTCGACGATTCCCGGGACGTCCTTCATTTGCAGATAACAGGAACCAAGTTGATACGCCGCCTCCGCGCGCAATTTCGGCGGAAGCTGTGATGCGCGCAGCTCGGCAAAGATCGGCGCCGCCTGCGGATAATTTTGTTGTTTGTAGAGCGCCTCGGCCTTGAAAAACTTTGCCTGGTCGGCCCGCTCAGATGGAGGATTTGTCGCGAGATATTGGTCCACTTCGGTCGCCAGGGTTGACGGATCCGAATTGTAAATGTTGAGCAAGCGATCGAACGCAGCGTCCTTCGCTTCCTCGCGGCTCGGATATTTCTGAATGATCTCCGAGTAAATCGCTTCGGCTTCCTTCGCGTGCCCGAGCTGCCGATGACTGTTCGCCGCAAAGAGCATCACTTCCGCACGAACGTCTTCCGGAACTTGTTGCACGACCTTTTTGTAATCGCTGAGCAATCCCGCGAATTGTCCGGTCTGAAATTGCAGCCGCACGATCCCTAATTGCGCAAGCCCGCGCCAGCGACCGGATTCGTTCAATGAACGCCCCTTTTGCAACAAGGTCATCGCTTTGTCCGACATTCCCTTGTCGATCTTGCCCTTGTCCGACTGAATGAGCTCAAGCGCGAGCAAACCGGCGCGAACGGTCGCCTCCGCTTTTAATGGCGGCTTCTGAGTTTCATTTGAGAGCGCTTCCCATTGGCGCAGGGCGTCGGCCTTTCGTCCACGCGCCGTTGCGATTCGAGCCGCGGTCTGACGCGCGTCTTCGCGATACGGATTCGGATTTTTCGCTTCCGCGACCTGTTGATAAATATCCAGCGCCTCGTCTTTTTTATCCAACGCCTCGAGACAACGCGCCTCGAAGTAATGCGCGGACAAAGCTACCGCCCCGTCTTTCGATTTCGTAGCCGAGCGATGAAAGAGCGGAAGGGCATCGGCGTAATTTTTTTGCGTGAACGCCATTTCGGCCAATGCGTAGGCCGCCGGGCCGGCGAACTCGCTATCGCCGAAGTCGCTCAGCACTTTTTGGAAATTACTCCGCGCCTGCGAGGGTTTGCTCAGGTTTCGGTAACATTCGCCTAACGAGAAGAGCGCATTCGCGCGACCGGCCGCATTTGGATAATTCTCGAGATACTTTTGATATTCAGGAGCGGCGAGATCGTAGAGTTTGCGGGTGAATAGCCCGTTCGCGTATTCGAGTTGGCGCTTCTCCGGTTGTTCGCCTTCGCCAGCGGCGATTTGATCGGGCGGCGTTTCGTCAGCGGGCAACGCGCGCTGCACCGGGATCTGCTGTTGTGACGGCGGCGGTCCTGGAACGCGTTGAAAACCGGGCGGAGGTTGAGCAAGATCGACATCCGCCAACCAAAACAGCATCACCAGTCCAACGAGACTGGCCGCGCCGCGCGCAGGTTTCATTTTGCGGTCGCGAAAGCTACGTTGCTGACGCCTGCCTCGGTGCAGATGTTCAGCACACCGATAATGTTTTTGTAGGCGCCGGTTTCATCGCCGCGGATGATTACGGCCTGTTCGGAATTCAGCGCGACCAAACTCTTGAGCAAATCGGTCAACTCCGCGGTAGTAAGTGTGCGCCGGTTCACGACCACGTTTCCGTCTGCTTTCACATTTACGACCACGTCGCCGACAGGCGCGCTTTTCTCTTTCGCGGCCGTTGCTTTCGGGACCTTCACGTCGAGCTCGTTCTCGTTTCGCGCGGCATTCCAGGTCAGCAAAAAGAAAATCAGGAGCAGCAACAAAACGTCCACCAACGGCGCAAGCTGAATACCCGGATGATGGAACTGAGCGTGACCGCGCAAATTCATACGATGTCGATCTTGCGATTAAAGTTCGTCTTCGATCAGGACCGGCGCGCGCTCGCTGGTCATGGTCGTTCGGCCGCCATGTTGAAGGGAAAGTAACGCGAGAACGTGCGTAGTGGCCGATTCCAGTTCGGAAATAAGTTTTTGTGATTTGCCGCGGAAGAACGCGTAAAACATCATTGCCGGGATTCCGATGGCCAACCCGGCGCAGGTATTGACGAGTGCTTCGCTGATTCCTTTGGACAGCAAAACGTAGCGAGCGGTTCCGAGATCGGCGCCGAGCGCGCCAAAGGAGCGAATGATTCCGAGAACCGTGCCGAGCAGTCCCAGCAGTGGCGCAATCATTCCGATGTCGGCAAGATAAGTAACGCGATTGTTCAAGCTCGAAGCGACACGGGTTCCTTCAGTCTCGGCGATCTCGCGCAGCTGTCCGAGATCCGCATTCGGATTCTTCGTCGTAAAATCGAGCATCTTCTGAACAACACGCGCGATGGCTTCGCCATGCCGGTTGGAAACTGCAAGCAAGCCAAGGTAATCGCGCTTACGCAACAAGGCGTCGGCGGTTGCCATGTAGCCGCTCGAGACGACTGCGCCGCGCCGAATCGTTAGCAAATAAACGATCACGAGCATGACGAAAAAAACGGAGAGCGCGAAGAGAAAGCCCATGACCCAGCCGGCGGAAAGCAGCGTTTCCAAAATCGATTTAGCGTGCACGTCGAGTGACGGCGTCGTCGAAGCAACGCCGGGCGCGACTGATGGCGTCGGCGTCACGCTGGTGGTGACGGTTTGCGCGAACAATGGAGTTCCGATCGCAGCAGCGATCAGCGGGAGCAAAATCTTCATGCCAAAAGTGTTTTAATCATAGACGCCGCCCGACGGTACTGCAAATGAGACGCTTACGGGTCAAACCTTGTTCAAATACGAGAGTTGCTCAGGCAAATCGATCGTGTTCGACCCAGCGACGCACTCGGAAAACATGGGCCGGTTGGATCTCGGGATCGAGCTCCACATAGTTGCGGCGACCGTGCCAAATGTAGCGAGCGTAGCTCAAGAGATCGTGCATCTGGTAAGCGTCGCCCTCCATCGAACCGAATTGGTCAATCGGTAGTTCGACGAATGAATGCTGCTTTCGATGAGGATCGAGATTGACCACCACGATGATAATGTTGTCGCGCGCGGCCGTCATTTTTCCGTAGCAAAGGATCGCGTCGTTATCAGCGGGATAGAAATGCAGATTATCGTAAAACTTCAGCGCGCGATTTGTCTGTCGGATGTGATTCAAGCGCCGGATCCAGTCTTTAATATTTCCCGGCGCGTCCCAATCGCGCTCTTTGTATTGGTACTTTTCTGAATCGAAATATTCCTCGCGACCGGGCAAAGCTTCGTTCTCGCAAAGCTCGTAACCGGCGTACATCCCCCAAACGCTCGACAGCGTGGCCGCAAGCACCGCGCGAATGATGAATGCCGGACGTCCGCCCTCTTGCAAAAACGGTGGCAAAATATCAGGCGTATTCGGCCAAAGATTGCCACGGAAAAATTCCCGCATCTCGGTTTGGGTCAGCTCGGTCAGATATTCCGTGAGCTCCTCCTTTGTGTTTCGCCAGGTGAAATACGTGTAGCTCTGGCTGAATCCTGCTTTTGCGAGCTCCTTCATCATCTTCGGGCGGGTGAACGCCTCGGCGAGGAAAAGGGTGTCCGGAAATTTTTCGCGCACGCGCGCGATCAAATATTCCCAAAAAGCGACCGGCTTGGTGTGCGGATTATCAACTCGAAACGTGCGAACGCCGCGCTGTGCCCAAAACAAAACGACGCTCACCATTTCATTCCACAACGCCTGCCAGTTGGGACAGCGAAAATTCAGCGGATAAATGTCTTCGTATTTTTTGGGAGGGTTTTCCGCGTATTTGATGGAGCCGTCCGGGCGCGTGTAAAACCATTCCGGGTGCTCTCGCACATACGGATGATCCGGCGAGCAATTGATCGCGAAATCGAGCGCGATCTCCATTCCGCGTTTACGGACTTCGCCGTTGAGCCAGTCGAAATCTTCGAGCGTGCCCAGCGCCGGCTCGACTGCTTTGTGTCCGCCGGCTTCGCTACCGATCGCCCACGGCACGCCCGGATCGCCCGGTTCGCTCGTGACCGAGTTATTGCGTCCTTTACGGTTGGTATGTCCGATCGGGTGAATCGGTGGAAAATAAATCACGTTGAATCCCATCGATTTCGCGTCGTCGACACGAGGCAAGCACTCCCGAAATGTCGATCCACGATCGCCATAGCCTTCAGCCGAGCGCGGAAAAAATTCGTACCACGCGGCGATCTGCGCTTCCTTTCGCTCCACGAGCGCGCGCGGCGGCGGCGTGTATTGAGTCGACCACGAGCGGTCCGGATACGTCGACATCAAAACTTCGAGCTCTCCGGAATGAATCATCTCGTTGATCCACGCGTTGTCCGCAGTTCGAATGCATTCAGACAATTCGCAAAGTCGCTTCGAATCTTCTGCGACGTGCGCGCGCTTGCTCGCGGCTTCGATCATCTCGGCGCCCTCGAGCGCCTCGGTGCTCAAATTCGTCACGCCGGCTTCGAATTTTTTCCGAAATTCTTCGCGCCAACTTCGAAATACATCAGTCCATGCTTCGACGGTGTATTCGTAAACCCCAACTTCGGTCAGCGCGCAAACACCCAGCCAGCGGTCGTTGTCCACCAAATGCATCGGCGTTTCGTGCCAGCGCGCTTCGCCTAACGGCCGCCATTTCAAAACCGCGGCGACGACGTCGTGCCCGTCTTTGAAAACATCGGCTTCGACCATCAGGTCGTCACCCGCTATCCGCTTGACGGGATAACGACCGCCGTCGATCAACGGCTGCAAATTTTCAATTACCGCGCTGGGAAAGGCCCGAGCCATGGACCTTCAATCAACGCGAATTTCCGAGAGTGCGAAAGGGGAAATCGTCGATCGCAAGATCGACAATCAACTCAGGCGGCGAAATAAAACGCGCACTCGTACTGGCCGCTGTTGCGCGTTTCTTCGCGGCGGACGCTGGTCCCGAGCACGGCCTCAAATAGATCCTGCTCGAGGCGACCGATGATCGGATATTTGTCGATCAAGTTCAGAATGGGCGAATGACATTCCAAAATCTGCGGCCCATCTTTTTCGGCGGGGCGAAACTCCGACATGTGACCTTCATTATCGCGCTGCTTCGCCAGCCACTTAGCCCGCTCGATGACGCTGTCGCCCTTAACCTTTGCCTTGAGCTCGGCGGTGCGGCTCTCGTAGATTTTGTAGAGCAACTTTTCCGGCGCATTCGCTCCATAAATCTCCCGCCCGGCCTTCAACATCTCGATCGTGAAGTGATTACTGTCGCTTGCGAAAAGATCGTGGCTGCGCCGGGTGAGCCGGTAAACCATCTCCGGTCGTCCCATTCTTTGCGGACGCCGCCAGGTGTCGAGATAGCCGTCGCGCTGGAGCGTGAGGCAATGCTGCTTGATGCCCATGTAGCTCATCCCCATTTTGTCCACGAGCTCGTTGACCGACATTCCCTTGGTCCGTTTAAGTGAGTTGATAATTTCGAGCCGCTGCGTGCGGCCGATCTCGGAGAGAAGGCGCTGATTCATGGGCGATATCACTGGGTGTGCGGGACTTTACACGCCGGAATCTTCAAAAGGCAACATCTAAAATTAACGCAAACTCCGACCGCAAAAGAAATTATGACGCCGCTATATGCCGAAGGGAAGATCGACAATCTGCGCGGAAACGGCTGCGCCTTCGGCAGCAACGGCCTTTACTTTCGAGCCGACAGCGTTAAATCCGCGCTTCACAAAGGCCAGGGCGATCTCGCGGTCGCCGCTTCGAACCGCGCTCGTGATCCAGCCAATCTCTTTGCCCTCGGCTTCCGAAATCAAACGCATTCGAGCCGCAAGCGCGTCGCGATTCACCGAGATCAACCCGCACAATTGCTTGTTGCGCTGGCCTGACATTTTCATCCGCGAAATTGTTTCCTGTCCGATGTAACAACCCTTGTCGTAGTCAATGCAACGCGCCTCCAGATTCGCTTCGACCGGAATGATTTCGTTCGTCAGTTCGTGGCCCCAGCGCGGAATCCCCTGCTCTATTCGCAAAGTTTCGGCGCACTGTTCGTCGCAGTGACCCATTACCTTGGCGAGATCATCGGCCAGCTGATCGTGGTTACTTGCATCAATCCACAGATCCTGGCCGTCGATGCCGAAGCGATTGCCAGAAATGCGATTCACGTTGTTGGGCAAATCGAGCGCCGCGGCGTTAATCACATGAAAGATCGACCATCGCGCGGTTACGTCTTCGATCGCGACATCATCCGCGATGATGTAGCGCTCCAGTCGCGCTTGAAGAATCGAGGCGAGCGCAGGATCAGCATCGATCAAAAACGCATCGCCCTCGGCGTGGACGAACAGATGCGCGTCCATTTTGCCTTTCGCGTTCAGCACGCAAGCTTCAATCGATCGGGCGATGTCCGCTCTTTGAATATCGTTCGTGATCTGTCCTTGCAGAAACCGACCGCGGTCGGAACCCGTCACGCGCAACTTTACGCGCGATGAGAGATCAAAGAATGTGCGATCGAGCGATCGTGATTGCGCCGTCATTGGCCGGCGCAGCTATTTGGATTCAGGGAAAATGCTTTCGCCGCGAAGCAACTTCGCCAGCACGTCCATCGGAGCTTTTTGTTCGCCGGCTTCCTGAGAACGTTGCGGCTCTGCTCCGGGCTGCTGTGGAACTGGCTGCTCCGCCGGCGGCGCTTGCGGTGGAGTCGATTCAACAGGAGCCGGAGCGGCTGGTTCCATCGGAGCTTGTTCGATCGGAGCTTGTACCGGAATGAATTGGTCGAAAGCGGGCTCGGGCTGAGGCGCTGGCAAAGGTTCCGTCGCCGGCGGTGGCGCAAGATCGCTCTCCTGAACCGCGGCCGCCACTTCACCCATGCTCGAAATTGTCGCGTCCGGTTCGACGGGCGGCGGCTTCTCGAACAACTCCAGATCCTGCTCAACCGCGGGAATTTGCTTCTCCGGAAAATATTTGCGGACGATTACCGAGAAATCTTCTTCGGAGTAGCCGCGTTGCTCCTGCTCGAGCAATCGATCGCGCGCGGCCGTGGTCGTCGCGAGCTCGATGTGGTGCGACAACCCTAGCTGACTCGCGATTTTCATGTCTTTGAGCATGTGCTTCAGCGCGAAATGCGGCTCGAAATTGCCTTCGATCATTTTCGGTAATTTCATCGAGAGCGTTTTCGAATAGCTGGCGTTGTTTTGCAGCGCTTCGACAAATTTTTCCGATGGAATGCCAGCTGCATTGATGATGGCGAGTCCTTCGGCGAGCGCTTGCACGCTTGCGCCGGTAACTATGTTAGTCGCCAATTTCACGACCGTTGCCTGACCGATCGCGCCGATCTCGATAATTTCTTTCGAGCTCGCTTCGAGAATCGGGCGCGCTTCTTTCAACGCGACTTCGTCGCCGGCGACGTAAAAAACGAGCTCGCCTTTTTCAGCCCCGAGCTTGCTGCCGGTAAATGGCGCTTCAATGAAACGCGCCCCCCGGCGCTCGACCAAATCGGCGGCGCTGCGCATCTAATGTGGAGAAACCGTCGGATGCGCGATGACAATATGCCGCGGAGCGAGCGCAGGCGCCATTTGCCGGACGACATCGAGAAGCGCGTCGTCATCGGAGACGAAGATTTGGATGTAATCGCACATCTCGGCGAGCTCGGCGGGCGCACCGACAAAATTCGGCACCGGTCGCGGGTTACGATTCCAAACGAAAACGTGAAAGCCCAGACGGCGCAGGTTCTCCGCAACGCGGCTGCCGATAATACCGAGCCCGATTACGCCAACATTTTTTCTAATTCGACGCGCCATTCGATTCAGCGGCGCTTTGGCCGCGGCTCAGCCTGCGGCGAAAATCGATGTCGTGCAATGCAGAAGTTCGCTATTTGAAGGCGAACTCCGAGAGGTAATAAAGCGCCACTGAGCCGACGACTTGCAAACTTTGCGGGCTCAGTTTGTCCATTGTGTCCCCCGCGGTGTGCCAGTAATCGAAACGAAAGTCGATCAGGTCGATCACGGGAATTCCGGCGGCGTTAAGCGGACTGTGATCATCTGTGACCGCTTGATCGAAGTAAGTGAAATGATCGCGGAAACCAAGCGCATCTGCCGAAGCGAGAATGTCGCGAGCGAGATCAGGCGGCGAATTCGGCGGAATTGTCACTTTCAGGTCGCGATCGCCGATCATGTCGAAAAGAATCCCGCCTCGTAAGCGTTTGGGATCTTTCGACTCCGCAATTGATTTGGCGAAATACCGGCTGCCGTAAATGCCATCGGTGTCACTGAAATTTTCGGCGGCCTCTTCACCGTCGAAAAAAACGAGCTCAATTTTCGCGGCCAGTTCCGGTCGCTTGGCCAAAACTCTCGCCAGTTCGATGAGCAAACCGGCGCTGGAGCCGCCGTCGTTCGCGCCGACGAAGCGGAACGTTTCGAAGATTTTTGTGTCGTAATGCGAACACAATACAAACGATGGAGCAGGCGCCTGAGTGGCCGCTGGCATTTTCTGAGGAAAGTAAGCGATCAAATTAACGAATCGGACTTCACCGCGGGGCGTTTTATCGGTGAACGTCTGCTCGTCCACGGTCCAGCCAAAGACTTTCAATTGTTCTTTAATATAACTGCGCGCTTTGGCGATGGCCTCGGATCCGGCGGGACGCGGGCCGAGATCTACGAGCTTCTGCACGTGAGCCAACGCTTCCGCTCCGGAAACCTCCGTCCATATTTTTTCCGGCGGCGTTTTGGCTGACATGGTCGTGGAAAGCAAACCGAGACAAAACAACCACGCGCGCATCCGCAAGATCGACATCGCGGGCTCGCTAGTTCGAGTTTAATCCGACGATCGACAGAATGCGTTGCAGATCGTCGTCGCCGTAATAGTCGATTTGAATTCGACCGCGCTTTGGTCCGTGCTGGATCGAGACGTTGGTTCCAAGATGTTGGCGCAGTTTGTCCTGAAGATCGGCAATCGTGGCCGACGTCACCGGAACTTCCGCGGTCCGGCGGCGACGGCGCCAACCGCCAACGTGGCGTGAAACCAATCGCTCGGTTTGCCGGACACTGTAATTGCGACGCAAAACGGTTTCGGTCAATTTCAGCTGCTCTTCTGAGGCTTTCACGCCGAGCAAAACCTTCGCATGTCCGACAGAAACCAAATCCTGCGCGACCCAGGTTTGAATCTGCGGATGCAAATCGAGCAGACGCATCGCGTTGGCCACTGCGGCGCGGCTGCGGCCGACTTTTTGCGCGATTTCTTCCTGCTTCATTCCAAATTCCTTCGCCAAACGCTCGTAGCCTTGCGCCTCTTCGATCGCGTTGAGATCTGTTCGCTGAAGATTTTCGATCAAGGAAAGCTCGAGCACTTCGAGATCGCTCGCGGTGCGGATGATCACCGGCACTTCACCCAGCCCGATTTCCTGCGCCGCACGCCAGCGCCGCTCGCCGGCAATCAATTCATGCCGCCCATCTACGCGACGAACGATCAGCGGTTGAATGATCCCGTGCTGGCGAATTGAATCCACCAGCTCGCGCAACGCTTCGGCCTCGAAATTTTTGCGCGGCTGCAACGGACTCGAAATAATCGTGGAGAGTTTGACCCGGTGAATTTGTTCGCCCGGAGTTTGTTCGGTGAAGTCGGCCGTTCTCGCTGGCGAAGCGATGCGAGTTCCGATGAGGGCGCCGAGACCTTTTCCGAGACCGGTCTTGGCCATTTTTGCCATGTATTTGAGGGTATCGAAAGCGCTTCGATAACGCAAATGGCAATCGAGTGGAAATGTTGCGCAGCGCGCGGCGGCCAATTAGCATCGTGACATGCAATGCGCGACCGAAGTCTTCACGCTCGGTCATTCTCCCGACCCGGACGACGCGTTCATGTTTTACGCGATCGCGAAGGAAAAGATCGATCTGCGCGGTTATCGCTTCGAGCACCGACTGGAAGATATTCAGACGCTGAACGAGCGCGCAATGCGCGGAGAGCTGCACATCTCCGCGATCTCGATTCACGCTTTCGCTTACGTCTGCGACAAATACGCGTTGCTACCGTGCGGCGCGAGCATGGGGGACGGATACGGGCCGCTCGTCATTGCAAAAAACGCCGATATCGATCTTGCGGAATGCTCGATCGCGGTTCCGGGAAAAATGACGAGCGCGTTTCTCGCGTTGCAGCTTTATCTCGGCGATTTCAAACACCTCGTCGTGCCGTTCGATCAAATTTTCGATGCGGTGTCGAGCGGACGCGCGGATGCAGGTTTAATCATTCACGAAGGCCAGCTCACTTACGCAAAAGCCGGTTTCAAAAAGATTGTCGATCTTGGCGAATGGTGGAAAAAGAAAACCGGTTTACCATTGCCGCTCGGAGGGAACGTCATTCGAAAAGATATTCCGCCGGACATTCAGCACGATCTGCTCGAAATCATGCGGAAGAGCATCGATTACGGAATGAAACATCGCGACGAAGCGGTCGCCCACTCAATGCCTTATGCGCGCGACATGGACGCGCCGCTCGCGAGCAAGTTCATCGGCATGTACGTGAACGATTACACGCGCGACTATGGCGATAGCGGACGCGCGGCCATTCGCCGATTTCTTGGCGACGCCGCGGCTGCGGGTTACATCGATCGCGAACCGAAGATCGAATTCGTCGAATAACGGCGGAGAGAAATTACTTCTTCGGCTTTTCTTTGCCGACCTGCTTCATGACGAAGCCCTTCACCCGGCTGAATTCCTTCTGAAAGCCGTTGGTAAAATCGTGCGTGCCGTATTCAAAAAGCACCACAAAGCTGAAGGTGAAGAAAACAAAGAGAGCGACCCAAAATAGCCCGCGCAACAATGACATGGCGCCACCGTAACTGAGGGCGAGTTTTAGGTCAATCAGGGCAAAGTTCGGTTGATCGTCCTCCCGAAACTGCCAAGCTACCGATCATGCGCGTGCGGTTGCTGGATCTGAGCGGACAATACAACGCTCTCTCGAAGGAAATTCGCGCCGCGACCGATGAAGTGCTCGCGAGCCAGCGATTCATCCTCGGTCCGAAGCTCTCGGAATTTGAGAAAGCTGCCGCCCAATATTGCGGCGCGCCGCACGCGATCGGGGTCTCATCGGGAACCGACGCGTTGCTCGCGACGTTCATGGCATTGGAAATCGGAATCGGCGATGCCGTCATCACAACCGCTTATTCGTTCTTTGCAACCGGCGGCTGCATCGCCCGCCTGGGCGCGACGACCATCTTCATCGACATCGAACCGGACACTTACAACATTTCGCCCAAGGCGCTGCGGGAGTACATCGAAAAGCATTGCCAGGTTGTTGAAGGCAGATTGGCCAATGAAAATCAGCAACTGATTCGCGCGCTGGTGCTGGTGCACATCTTTGGATTGTGCTGCGACATGAACGAGATCGCGATGATTGCGCGCGAGCACAATTTAGTTGTCATCGAAGACGCGGCCCAAGCAATCGGCGCGGAATTTCCGTTTGAGAGCGGAGCGGCCAAAGCCGGGAGTATGAGCGACGCCGGGTGCTTCAGTTTTTATCCGTCAAAAAATCTCGGCGCGGCTGGTGATGCCGGCATGATTGTTTGCCAGCACCCCGAATTCGACGAACGGCTGCGCCGTTGTCGCCATCACGGAATGGGCGGAGGGCAGTACGAGCATGAATTCGTCGGCGGAAATTTTAGAATGGACGAATTGCAAGCGGCGATCCTGCACGTGAAGCTGCCGCATCTCGATCGGTGGTCGGCCGCGCGCCGCGAGGCGGCGAAATTTTACACGAACGAATTTCAGCGCGCGGGATTACAGGACAAGATTCAATTGCCGGTTGAGCCGTACGCGAAAAGCGGACTGACGAATCATCACATCTATCATCAGTACGTGATTCGCGTTCCGCAGCGGGATGAGCTCCGGGAGCATCTTGCGAAGCACGAGATCGATACGGCGATTTATTATCCGCTCGCGCTGCACGAGCAGCCGTGTTTTGAATATCTCGGTTACAAAGCGGGCGATTTTCCCGAAGCGGAACGTGCCGCGCGCGAAACGTTGGCCCTGCCGATTTATCCCGAAATCCCGCGCGAAGCGCAGCAATACGTGGTTAATTGCATCGCGGAATTTTTCGGCTAACAATCAAAGCCGCAGCGCGCGGGTAGGTACCGAAGTGGCCAAACGGGGCAGACTGTAAATCTGCTGGCTTACGCCTTCGCTGGTTCGAATCCAGCCCTGCCCACTCTTCTCCCGCGAAGGATCAGCGCCGCCGCCGCTTCTGGCTTTTGCTTTTTCCGCGCGACGGTGTCGATTTTCGCCGTGTTTTGGTCTTACCGCGTTTCGCAGCCGCACGTTTCTTGGACTTCGTCGCTTTGCGCGCCGGTTTTCGCTTCGCGGTAACTTTGCGCACCGCTTTCTTCACCGGTTTGGGCGCGGGTTTGAACACGCGTGCGCTCGCCTTTTTCAGCGCAGGCTTCAGCCGACCCTCGCCGGCAGCTTTTCCCGCCATCGCACCGACAAGACCGCCGACAACGGCGCCGCCCAGACCCATCACACTTCCGAGCGCGGCGCCGGCGACGGCTCCCGCGGTTTGTTTCGGAATTGACGGAATCTCAATATCTTTTTCCACTTTTGAATTTTCAGCCATAAACAAGCTCCCTCATTTGAACATTAGTTCTCATGAGTAGTTCGCTGCCCCCGGCTGATTCAGCCGTGGAAGAAAAAGAAAGCGATCACGCTACGGTGACCGCTTTCCAAAAAAAGATTGAGGTGAGCCGATTAACGACGGCGCTGGCCGCCGCCATCGCGACGTCCGCCACCGTAGCCGCCACCACCGCCACCGCCACCGCCGGACGGCCGTGGCTCGCGCGGACGCGCTTCATTCACAGTCAACGCGCGACCTTCCAGTTGCGTACCATTGATTTGTGAGATCGCGTTTTGCGCGTCTTGGTCGGAGCCCATGGTCACAAACGCGAAGCCGCGGGATTTGCCGGTAAATTTGTCCTGCATGAGCATGACTTCCTGCACCGCGCCTGCTTGCGAAAAGAGCTCCTGTAGTTCGTTTTCGGTGGTGTTAAATGGGAGATTCCCCACGTATAATTTAGTTGCCATTGAGTCTGATCTGGAAAACTGCGCCGTTTCCGCTTTTTGAATTCAAATCGCCGCTGAATGTAGTCGGCGTGACAATCGGCGGATTCCCAGCTGCTGTTTTCTCCTTTCGGGGTCATTGTGTAGAGTGCTTCGATTGCGAAAGCAATCAAAAATCGCGGGTGTTCGGTGGAGAAAATGCGGAGATTTAACGAGTTAGACGGAAAAACGCGCCCGGATCGCGTCGTCTTGGTAGCTGCTGGTCTCCTCAGCCCTCTGGGAGTCGGCTTTGATGAAACCCGGGCCTCCCTTAAGCGCAACAAAGACTGCGTTTTACCGGTCTCCACCTTTGACGTGACGAATTGTCGCTGCAAGACAGCGGCACAAGTTTCGGACGACCTGCTCAACCAACAGATCAATGGTCGGAAGTCCCGTCGACTTCATCGCGCCTCGCGAATGATGATGGCCGCCCTTTCCGAACTCCGCCAACAAGATCGACAATTTGATCCTCAGTTGACCGTGATCGGCACGACCAGTGGCGGAATGTCGTTCGGGCAGGATTATTATCGCGCGTTGCACGACCACCGAAATGCACGACGAGCGCCCGAGTGGGTCGCCAATTATCCGCCGCAGAAACCCGTGCTCGACGCACAGGGCGCGTTTGGAATCAAGGCGCCGTGTCAGATCATCGCGAATGCATGCGCTTCCGGAACCAACGCGATCGGCCATGCATTTGAATGTGTTCGTTCCGGAAAATACGAACGCGTGCTAACCGGCGGTTACGACGCGATCTCTGAATTAGTGTTCGTGGGCTTCGATTCGTTGCAGGCATCAACCCCGGAAAAGTGTCGCCCCTTCGATCGTGGCCGCTCCGGCATGGTGCTGGGGGAAGGCGCCGCGGTCTTTGCGCTCGAAAATCTCGAGCGGGCGAATGCGCGCGGCGCGAAAATCCTGGGCGAGATCATCGGTTACGGGATTTCCACGGATAATCATCACCTGACCCAGCCTGATCCTTCCGGAAGCGGCCCGCGACGCGCGATGGAACAGGCATTGCAAAGCGCGAACATTTCCGCGGCCGACGTCGACTACATCAACGCGCATGGCACTGCCACGATTTTTAACGACGCTGCTGAAGGCAAAGCGATTCAGGAGTTGTTCGGGCCAAAAGTGGCGGTGAGCTCGACAAAAAGCATGATCGGTCACTCGTTAGGCGCAGCCGGTGCAATTGAAGCGGCAATTTGTTTGCTTGCCCTACAAGAACAACTTTTGCCCCCGAACATTAATTTCCGAAACGCGGATGAAAATCTCGATCTAAACATTATCGCGAACGAGTCGCGCCCGGCAAAGATCGACCTCGCGCTTTCAAACTCGTTCGGTTTCGGCGGAACGAACGCCTCGATCTTGCTGAAAAATTACACGGCATGAGCCTGCGCATTGCCGGCATGGGGTGGGTCACGCCGCTCGGTCGCGGCGTTGATCACGTTTGGCAAAAGGTGCTTCGGGGCGAGGTCGCTTCACCGGAATTGATTTCGGATAAAGTTTCGGAAACAAAATATCCGGCCTTCAGAGTTCCTGCGGAAGCGCTGAAGGACTTACCGCCGCATGCGCGACTGCGTCGAGCAAGCGCCATCTCGCGATTCGCCGCCGCGGCCGGACTCGACGCGCTCGAACAGGCAAGATCGACAATTGGTAAGATCGACATCGAGCGCACGGCGTTGATCTTCGCCGCGTCAAACGGCGGCGTCGTTTACACGAAACGGTTCTATCACGACATTGTTGAATCCGGCGCGCAGTCGGCCAGTCCATTATTCTTTCCGGAAACAGTCTTCAACGCACCGGCCAGTCATCTTGCCGCAATTCTCGGGATCAATGGCGCGAGTTACACGCTGGTCGGCGATGGCGCGGTCGGCGTGCTCGCAATGAAAATGGCGGAAGAACTTTTGGAGAACCAGGCGGTGGATGCTTGCCTGGTCGTCGGAGCTGAAGAAGCGGATTGGGTGCTTTGCGATGCGTATCACAAATGGCGTTTGACCAAACATGAGCCGCCAATTGAGCTATTTCGCGATCCTCCATCCGGAACAATCTTGAGTGAAGGCGCGGGCGCGGTGATGGTTGCCCGCGAGGGTGATGTGCAAATCGACGCCGTTGACGCCGGCGGAAATTTTTCGCGTCGCCATGAAGCGCACAACATTGTCCGCGGAATTTTGCAGCGCCTTGCCGTTGAAAACGTGTGCGTCGTGGGCTCCGCGAACGGGACGTTTATCGACCTCGCCGAACGCAGTGCGATTCAAAAGCTACTTCCGAAAGCTCACGTCTATTGTCCAAAGGCGGCGCTCGGCGAGAGCGTCGGCGCGAGCGCGCTGTGGCAAATCATTGCCGCGGTCGAGGCGCTGCGCAGTGGACGATTTCCGGCAAATGGCCCCGCTGACACAACCGGGATTTCGGCCAAAAGAGCCATGGTGGTCAGTTGCGGATTGAACCAACAAGCGGCCGGGCTGCGATTGTCGATCTAAGCAGGCCTGACCCTACTTGGGTTTTACCTTTGCAACCCTCACACCCTGCGATACCTTCGGCGTCCGCCATGCGAATGCAGGTCTGGGGGGTTTTTATTCTATTTCTGGCGGTTGGGATCGCTGGTGCCGCGCAAAACAGCGCATCGCAGCACGAACCGGTCGAAATTACTTCCACCGGTGAAACGACTTACGAGAA
>QHOZ01000086.1:19123-23403 GCA_003219495.1 Verrucomicrobiota bacterium
CGCGATGTGACGATGTACGTGGCCGAGCGCGGCGTTTATAACATCGAGACCAAACAGATTCGGACCAGCAACGTTCGAACGGAATACCATCCGTATTTCCTGAGCGGGAACAACGTTACCGAGACTTCGGGGAATGTTTATCGCGTCGAAAATGCGACGTTCACGACGGACGATTCAGCGCGACCAGATTTTCATCTCCGCGCGCGCACCGTTCGCGTCTACGAGAACGATCATGTCGTTTTCCAAAACGTAACGTTCTACGTCGGCAGAGTGCCGCTTTTCTGGTGGCCCTACATGTATCAATCCTTGAATGACGCTTTCAGTTTTTCCATCGCGCCCGCGGACTTGAGTTCCTGGGGGCCGTCGGTGCTCACGCAAGTGACCTTTCCAATTACTGACGATATCAAAGGACGGCTGCGCTTGGATTATCGCGGCCGCCGCGGACCCGCCGTCGGATTCGATTCGGACATCGATTACGGAAAAGACAAAGCGAGCAACCTGAAGCTGAAGACTTACTATGCCGACGACCAAAACCCGGACATCAATCCAACCGCGTTGAGACGCAGCGACGTCCCGACCGATCGTTACCGGCTGAGTCTCCAAGACACGACTTTTTTCGGGCACGACATCTACGGGATCGTGAATGTAACCAAGTTAAGTGACCCATTTATCATGCAGGATTTCTATCAGACTGAGTTTCGGACCGATCCCGTCCCCGACAACGTCGTCGCGATTGCGAAAACGGACCCGTTGTACACGCTCACCGCGATTGCTCGTTTCCAAGCGAATGATTTCTTCGAACAAACAGAGCGCCTGCCTGAAGTAGTATTGGACATCAAACGTCAGCCGTTGTTTGGCACTCCGGTTTTTTACGAGGGGGAAAGCGGTTTCGCCGATCTCCACCGCAGTTTCGCGGAAGGCTCCGGCTTCGAGAGTTACGGAACGACACGGCTCGACACTTTCCATCAACTACTTTATCCGAATACATATTTCGGCTGGCTGTCGGTCGTGCCGCGAGCAGGTTTTCGCGCGACTTATTATGATAAGACCCGGGACCTCGGGAACACTGTGTTCGCCAACTTAGACGACCCGTTGATTCCCAATTTCATTCCGCTAGATCCCACTCCTACAAATCCAGTGATCGATGCAGGCAGCGGAGTTCGAACCGTCGTTGACACTGGCGTTGAAGCTTCTTTCAAGCTCTCCCGTACTTGGGACGACGTCGCGAATCGAGCGATGGGATTGGATGGATTGCTCCATGTCATTCAGCCCTACTCCAACTTTTCCTACGTGCACGCGAACGGGATCAATCCCGCGGCGGTGTTGGAATTCGATCGGTTCGAACCGTCCACGCAATTGCGCCCGCTCGATTTTCCGCAATTCACCAGCATCGATTCGATCGCAAGTTGGACGGTATGGCGAAATGGAATCCGGAATCGGTTGGAAACACGGCGCGATGACGTGACGGTCACGTGGCTGGAACTGGACACGTTCGTTGACGTCAACTTCGAGAATCCCTATGACCGCCGGGATTACTCAAACTTCTTCAACAAGCTGCGCTTTACCCCGTTGCCATGGGCGTCGCTGGCGATCGAATCGCAGATTCCCGTCTTCAGCTCCGGGTTCACCGAGGTCAACTCGACCATTTCGATCCAGCCGGTCGCAAATCTCCAACTGAGCGCCGGCCATCGGTATCTGAATGACAACCCGTTTTTTCAACACAGCAGTTTGTTCGTTGTCGGCGGCTACTATCGAGTCACCGACAATTGGGGCTTTGGTTTTCAAGAGCAATACGAAGGCACGATTGGCGTTTTTCAGGAGCAGCGCTATGCCATTTACCGCGATCTAACGAACTGGGTTGCCTCCTTCGGGGCCGTCGTTCGAGACAACACCGGCAACAAAAAGGAGTACGGCGTTCTGCTCACGTTTAGCCTGAAAGCATTTCCGAAATTCGGATTCGATTTGAACTTTGACCCGGGAAGTTACGGGCAATAAGTGATCCAACGAAATTGCGGGGCTCGGCCACTTTTATGCTAGGTTGAGCAGCTAACTTTTTATTCATGGACATCTCGATTATCGGTTCAGGCTATGTCGGACTCGTGACCGGCGCGTGTTTCGCCGACGTCGGCCACAACGTGATCTGCGTCGATAACGACGAAGCGAAGATCAAGGTCCTCAAAGGTGGCGGCATTCCGATTTACGAACCGGGTTTGGAGGAAATCGTTCACCGCAACGTGTCCGCCCATCGCCTGCACTTCAGCAGCAGCATTCGCGAAGGCGTCGACAAATCGCAGATCATCTTTATCGCTGTTCCTACTCCGCCCCAGCCAAATGGAGATGTCGATCTTAGCTTCATCGAAAAAGTCTCTCGCGAGATCGCCGACGTGCTCACTGATTACCGCGTGATTGTCGATAAAAGCACCGTGCCGGTGAAAACGGGCGAGCGCGTTGCTGAAACCATCAAGCGTTACAATCGTCACGGCGCGAAGTTCGACGTCGTCAGCAATCCGGAATTTCTGCGCGAAGGTTGCGCCATTCACGACTTGATGCATCCCGACCGCATCGTCATCGGCGCACAAAATCAGCACGCGATCGATTTGATGAAGAAAGTTTACGAGCCGTTCATGGCGCCGGTGCTCGTGACGGACATCAACAGCGCGGAGTTGATCAAGCATGCCGCCAATTCATTCCTCGCGCTCAAGATTTCCTACATCAACTCCATTTCCGCCATTTGCGATGCGAGCGGCGCCGACGTCGAAAAAGTCGCGGACGGAATCGGAATGGACCGCCGAATCGGACGGCAATTTCTAAACGCCGGCATCGGCTATGGCGGTTCCTGTTTTCCAAAAGATCTCGCCGCGTTCATTCACATCAGCGAGCAGCTCGGCGTGCCGTTCACGCTGCTGAAAGAAGTTCAGCGTATTAATGCCGGGCAACGGGATCGTTTTTTGAAACTCATTCGCGATACGCTTTGGGTCCTGCGCGAAAAGAAAATCGCGGTCTGGGGTTTGACCTTTAAACCGGACACGGACGACGTCCGCTCTTCGGTCGCGGTCGAGCTGGTTGACGCGATGTTGCGCGAAGGCGCGCATGTCACGGTTTACGATCCGAAAGGAATGGACAGAGCCCGCGAGCTCAAGCAGGTCGCGGACGCCAAGTTCGTTTCGTCCGCGCTGGAAGCGGTTGATGGCGCGGAGGCGCTTGTTATCGCCACGGAATGGAATGAATTCGCAAATGTCGATCTTGGCGCGGTGAAAAAGCGGATGACAACGCCCATCGTTTTCGATGGACGAAATCTGCTCAAACCGGAGACGATGGCGGATCTCGGTTTCCATTATCATTCGATCGGCCGCGCCAGCGTCGTTCCGCGCTAACCGCTGTGCCGTCGATGTCGGCTCGCGGAGTTGCTCTGAGCGCACTCAAAACTTGGCGGAACAAAAGGCAATTCGCTGACGCAACTATTTCGGACGCGCTCGCGAACACAGCGTTGCGTTCGGCTGATCGCGCTTTCGCGGTGGAAATGTTCTACGGCGTCCTGCGAAATCTCACTCTCCTCGATTTTTGGATCGGCGAACTGCGTTCCGGCCGGGTAGATGTCGATCTTCGCGACCTGTTGCGGCTGGGTTTGTATCAACTTTTAATCCTAAAAACCGCCGAGCATGCCGCAGTTAACGAAACCGTCGCGCTCGCAACCAAGCGTCACCAGTCTGTCGTGAACGCGGTGCTGCGCTCTGCCGCGCGCGAACGAGAAAAACTTGTAAGAGAAGCGGAAAAGCAACCATTCGACATTCGAACGTCGCACCCGCGGTTCTTAATAGAGCGCTGGGAAAAGAAATTCGGAGCTGAAGCGGCACGCGCCTTATGCGAATGGAACAACCAGGCGCCCCCAATCTATGCGCGAATTAATCGACTGAAGCTGAATCGACAATCATTTCTGGAACGGCATCCGAACGCGCGACCGATTCCAAATCTCGAGAACTTCGTTGAACTGTCATCCCCAACTGCCGCGCTCGAGGAGGGCGATTGTTACGTTCAGGATCCAAGCACCGCGATCGCGTGTGAATTGTTAGAACCGCAACCAGGCGAAAATATCTTGGATGCGTGCGCGGCGCCCGGTGGCAAAACACGTTACCTCGCCGAACTGATGCAGAATCGCGGGTTGATCTTCGCTTGCGATCGCGACCCGCAACGTTTGACGTTGCTCGAGGAAAATCTCACGCGACTTGGCGTAACCATCGCGCAATTCGTCCGTCAGGATTGGAGCAAGCCGATCGCGAAAG
>QHOZ01000087.1 GCA_003219495.1 Verrucomicrobiota bacterium
CCACCGGACTCGGCGACATTGCGGAAACAAAAGCGATCAAGATGTTGTTTGGCCAAGAGCTGGCGAAGAAGGCGACAATCAGCGCGACCAAATCGATGACCGGCCACTTGCTCGGCGGCGCCGGGGCGGTCGAAATGGCCGCCTGCGCCTTGGCGATCCGGGATGGCGTCATTCCGCCGACAATCAATCTCGAAAATCCCGATCCGGAATGCGACCTCGATTACACGGCGAACCAAGCGAAAGAGAAAAAAGTCCGCGTGACGCTCAACAACTCCTTCGGCTTCGGCGGTCACAACGCCACGTTGGTTGCCACGGAGTTCAAAGGGTAGGGCGAGACTCTGTCGAGCCACACAGTGTCCTGGCTCGTCCGCGGATGATGCATTGAGGTTTGATTCGCGCGCGCTATTCTGGCCGCGTTTGCTCTGACAACAGACATGGATTCCGCGTATTTCAAAACCCGTTACTCGCCTCATCCCGGCCGGGAGAGAGTTTGGAAAGCGATCTGCGAGTATCTCCAAAAATTTATTCCCGTTTCCAGCACCGTCGCAGACATCGGAGCCGGATACGGTGATTTCATCAATCAGATCCGCGCGACGGCGAAGTACGCGATCGACACCAATTCCGAAGCGGCCCGTTGCTACGCTCAGGATGTCCAGTTTGTTCACGCGTCGCGGATTGAAGATGTCGATCTTTCCGCAAAGTCTATCGACGTCGTGATGCTCAGTAATTTGCTCGAACATCTTTCGCCCGAGCAATGCACGGCGCTCTTTGATCGGATCGACAATGTTCTAAACGCCGCCGGCAAAGTGATCGTGGTTCAGCCGAATTACATTTACTGCTTCCGGCATTATTGGGATGATTTCACGCACGTGAGAGCTTTTTCTCACATCAGCCTGAGAGATTTTCTGCTCTCGCGCGGATACAAGATCATCGCCTTGGAAAGACGTTTCCTCCCGTTCAGCTTCAAATCGCGTCTGCCGAAATCGTATTTCGTGACGAAGCTTTATCTCGCGTCTTTTTGGAGACCGCTCGCGGCGCAAATGCTCGTCGTCGCGCAGCGATAATGTATCGAGGCCGCAAAGTTAGCCTCATCCTTCCGACTTATCGGGAAAAGGATTCGATTCGTCAGGTGATCCACGATTTTGAGTCGTTAGGCCTGGTTGACGAGATTTTGGTGATCAACAACAACGCGATGGAAGGAACATCCGACGAGGTGCGACTCACATCGGCCCGGGAGATTCACGAACCGCTTCAGGGTTACGGCGCAGCGATTCGTCGCGGTTTTGCCGATGCTCAAGCTGCTCGTCTACGCCGAGGACGTCGATATTGTTTACGGTTCGCGCACCGTTCGAAACTTTATTTGGGAACGGGCGAACATGGGGTTCTTCTTGAAATGGGGAAATTGGTTCGCCGCCAAACTGCTGGAGGCACTCTTTAACACGAATTATTTGTCCGATGTCGGTTGCACCTACCGGCTGATTCGCCGTGAAGCGCTTGCCAAACTGCTGCCCACGTTTCGCGTGACTTCAAATTTCTTCGGTCCCGAAATGATGATTCGCGGTTACCGAATAAGGTTGCGCTGTGTGCAAATTCCCGTCAACTATCGCGAGCGGACAGGACCAAGTTCGGTGACGGGTGATTTGCGCAAGAGCATTGTGCTCGGCAGTCAGATGCTGATTCTTATCGTCGCTATGCGCTTCAACTTGGAAGGTCAGTTACTGAAATTCTTGCGTTGACTATGACGGTGCAGACCAATCGACGCGCGATTTTACTGGGTCTCGGAATTCTTATCGGGGCGGCCTTGAGAATATGGATGCTCTTTTACATGGGCGTATTCGACATGGAAGCGTATTACACCTGGGCGAAACACGTGCTCAATGAAGGTGTCACCGGATATTACCCCGGCGTTTACTACCCGCTTCAAATGCAGATTTTCGAAGCTTGTGGATGGATCGTAGCGAAGTTCGGCGTTCCCTTCTTCATTATTTTCAAGCTTGCTAACCTTCTCTTCGATCTTGGCTCGTTAATCATTCTGCTCCTTTTGCTGAAGCGGCAGAAAGCGAATCCCGCGTATGCACTTTTTTACTGGCTGCATCCGTGGTTTCTGACCGTGTTCGCGCTGGGATATGTCGATTTTCAATTCACGTTTTTTATCTTGCTTTGTCTCTGGCTGATTGGGGCAGGGACAACCAGAAATTACCTCGCGGCTGGTATTCCATTAGCCGCGGCGTTCTTGATGAAGCCGCAAACGCAGATTCTCATCGTCGCTGTTTTTTTGTTTGCTCTGTTCCGATTTTTCAAAAGACGTGATTCACGTCCGTTCGCGCTGCTTTTTGCCCCAGTGATCCTTTTTCTGAGTTATGAGATCTGGTTCACGCTTTCCGCCGCGCCGGGGGAATCCGCGCCGGCGCTCATCCTGCCCCTATCTTACGTGAACGTTACTAACATTATGCCGGCTTTAACTGCTCAGATGCCGAACATCTGGACGCCTATCGCTTTTTTATTAAGAGCGCCCGGTCAGCCAATTATCCTGGTTAGCGACCAGATTTTGCTGTTCTCGGTCATTCCCATTAAATATTTGGCCGCGGCAGCAGTGTTGATGTCGGTCGGTCTGCACGGGTGGCGCGTGGAGCGGGCCACCGCTATACCGCCTGATAAAAGCTTCGCTGTCAGCTTTCTCTTCGCATCACTTGCGGTTCCTTTCCTCATGACCTCAGGTCATGAAAATCATCTCTTTTTGGCCACAGTTCTTTTGATCCCATTGATGTGCGAGTTACCTCGCTATGCGAAAGCGGCGAGTCAGGTTTTGATCTTCGTCCAATTTTTGAACGTCTACGTTCTCTACGGACAAGGGCCGCATTGGCTCATGAACTTGTTTGAAAAAATCCGCGTGGACGAGACGATGCTGGTCTTTTCGCTGATTTCCATTGTGTGCTTCGCGTTAGTCGCTAAGCCACTTTGGTCGCGCCGCATTCAGCCTCTGGCAGGCCCTGCTTGAAATTGTTCTAGCGCTCGGGATTAACCGGAAAGTGTTTGTTCTTCAGGCGCTCGGGAACGCGTTTCGTGTGTTCGTTCTCGACTTGTTCGCTCGCTTCATTTAACGCGTCGTAAGCTTCGCGACTTTTTTTCGCGCGACACATGTAAGCGGTCGCGTGCGCAAGCGGGATTTTCGCTTCCGGCATTCCAACAAACTCGACTGCGTGTTGCGTCGCGATCGCGAGCGGCAACGCTTCCGGATCAGCAAGGCCGACGTCTTCGCTCGCGAAAATCACAATCCGCCGCGCGATGAAACGAAAGTCTTCGCCCGCGTGCAGCATTTTCGCGAGCCAGTACATCGCGCCTTTCTCATCCGAGCCGCGCATGCTTTTGATGAACGCGCTGATTGTGTCGTAATGCGCGTCGCCCGCGCGATCGTAAACGACCGCTTTTTGTTGAATGCTTTCTTCCGCGACCGCGAGCGTAAAATGAATCACGTCTTTCGAATCCGGCGGTGTGGTTAGCACGCCGATCTCGAGCGCGTTCAAACATTTCCGCGCATCGCCGTCACTTAACTTCGCGAGATGCCGCTTCGCTTCGTTGTCGATCTTAACGTTATGATTTCCGAGGCCGCGCTCTTTGTCTGCGAGCGCGCGATCGATCAGCGCCTCGAGTTCATCAACCGTGAGCGGATTCAGTTGGAAAACCTGCGATCGTGAAACGAGCGCGCTGTTGACGTAAAAGAACGGATTGTAAGTCGTCGCGCCGATCAGGCGCAGGTTTCCGCTCTCGACGTCCGGCAGCAAAATGTCCTGCTGCGCTTTGTTGAAATGGTGGATCTCGTCGATGAACAAAATTGTTTTCTGACCTGAAGTGCGAATCCGATTTGTCGCCGCCGCGAGCGTGCGCCGCATTTCGGCGACGTTGCTTTCAACGCCGCTCAATCGCACGAACGTCGCATGCGTCATGTCCGCAATGATGTGCGCGAGCGTTGTTTTTCCAGTTCCGGGCGGGCCGGAAAGAATCACCGAGGGCAACCGATCCGCCTCG
>QHOZ01000088.1:0-16657 GCA_003219495.1 Verrucomicrobiota bacterium
TTCGGCGACGGCTACCATTTGATCACTCCTTTTTGCCAAACCAAAACGCGGTCCCGGATTTTGAAGAGCAGAGTCATGATCGTGGAGAAAAACGCGGCCATGATGATCAGGGCGGCAAAAACTTTTCCGTATTCAGCCCAGCCCTGGGCCCAGCTCACGTACCATCCGAGTCCCGATTTCACACCGACCGACTCCGCGACGACGAGCGTGAGAAACGACGCGCCGAGTCCCATGAACAATCCGATGAAGACATTTGGAAGCGCGGCGGGAATCGCGACCCGACAAATAAGATAAGCGCGTCCGGCGCCGAGTGTGCGCGCAACGTCGAGATAAGAAGCGCGCGTGTTCGAGATTCCAGATGAGGTGAGCATCGTCACCGGAAACCAAACTGCGAGGGCGATCAACGCAGCCGACGAAACGATCGCCGACGGCGAAATTACGAGGGCCAAAGGAATCCACGCCGTTGCCGGAATCGGGCCGACGACTTTCAAGATCGGCATGCCCCAATAGCGAATCGAAGACGACCAGCCGATGCAGATCCCGCTAATCACACCCGCGATTACTCCGAGCGTGTAGCCACTCAACAACAACGCGAGCGAGTGCCACGTGCTGTCAAGGAGTAGAAATCGATCGTTGATCATGCTTCGCAGCACCGCAGCCGGTCCCGGAAAGTACGGAAGCGGCAGCAATCGAAATCCCAGAGTGATCAGGTCCCAAAGGCAGAGCGATATGATCGCCGCGGTAAAGACCGGCCACATGTTTGCCATCCAGCGTCGCAAGCGCGACGAAAAACGGCGGGCAAATGCGAGCACAATGGAGACGGCGATCACCTCGATGAAAAGAAGCCGATAAGAATGCGTTTCGAGTGGCTGCTCGTGTTTTGCAATCAACATGTGAATTGTCAAAGCGATTGCCGCCGCGATTGGCACGGCGAGCATTGTGCGCCAACGCAAAACGGACGGCGGCTCGACAACGGTGGTTGGGACTAAATCCTCATGCGCTTCCATCAGGTTGAATGAGGCAGCGAGTTTCGCCGGTTACTTTTGTGCCGCCAATACTTTCTTCGCTTTGCAGCACGAACCTTCGGTGTCGTTCAGGATCAGCTCCGCATACAAGCGAATATCCTGATCCGGCGGAATCTGTCCGCCCGCGACTTTTTCGACCTGCAAGTTTTGCAGCCATTCATCCGTCACGCCGTCGAGATGACCAAAAGCGCGTTTTGCAAGATCGGGGACGTCGCTGGTCGGACTGAACATGCCGGCCACTTTCATTTCTGCGGAGGCTGAATTCACCGCCATTTCCGCGCCCGACACGCTTGGCACGTAACGCAAATGTGAAATCGCGACGGTGTTCAATTCCGGACTCGACGCGAGATAACCTTTTTCAACCGACAACCGCGCCGCCGCCGCCGGATTTGCTTCCACCCATTTTGCCGCTTTCAACAACGCGCGCGTTGCCGCTGCCGCCGCGCTCGGATTCGATTTTAAAAACTTTCCATTCACGATCACCGCGCAGCAGTACTCGTCTTTATACGGCGCGTCCTGGGCCTGATCGGCGACGTTTTTCACTTTCCCTTCGGCGATCAGCAAACTGCCGATCGGCTCCGAGTCCGCGAGCGCGTCGATCTCACCTTTGTCGAGCGCCAGTCCGAGCTCGCCCGCGGGAAAAACGCGCCAGGTGATTTCTTTCGATGGATCAATCCCATTCGCGCCGAGCACGCGGTTGGCGAAAATGAACGGCGGCGTTCCCATTCCCGGAACCCCGATTCTTTTTCCGCGCAGATCTTTAATTGAATTGATGTTGCCGTTCTTCGCCGATTGCACACGCAAACAGCCGCGATGAATTCCTCCGGTAAATTTCGATCGGTTTGAGGAAATACATCACGAGGTGGTGAGTAATGTCGAAACCACCGAGCGCGAGAATGTCCTTGTAGTTCGCCCATTCGCATTTCACCAAACTGACATCGAGGCCTTCTTCTTTAAAAAAACCTTTCTCGACCGCGCTGAAGATCGGCGCTTCGCATGTGATGCCGATGTAGCCGACGCGAACTTTGTTCGAAGTTGAAGTGGAATCGGCATCATTTCGCCTGCAGCCAATGAGCACGAGCGAAACCACACCAGTCAGCGCGACTCGTTTCAGGATCGACATGCCGCCGCAATTATTCCGGCGCAGCTAACTGCGTCAACGTTTGTTTGGCGTCGCGCGAATCTTAGTCCGAATGGCGCAAGTAGAGGGCCATTCCGCCCATATCGATGATCCCAAAATTAGAGGAGAGTTAGTCTTCGCCAAGCATACCGGCGCCGGCCATTTCGTGCATGTTTGCGACAAAAACCTCCGTGTTGTTCAGCTTGAAACTTCCGACGCTGAGTTCGCCCAAGCGGGCAATGCCTTGGCCGCGCTGCGACATCGACGGATCCATTGCCGCTCCGGCGCCTTCTGCAATGGGCGCAGAAATTACCGTCACGAACGCGCCCGTATCGACAATTAACTTTACTCCTCTGAGGTTGACTTGCGCGTCGACCTCAAAGTGACCTCCGGCATTCAAATGCATCGGCACTCGAACGAATCCTCTGCCTTGCAGAAAATTGGCAAGCGTCTGCGAAGTGGCCGCTGACCGACCTCTTGGATTGACGTAAAGCATCTGCCGGCTGCAATCCACAACCATTCCAAATTTTGCCATCTCGTGCGCCCCAAACAATCCATCCAGGTGAGGGTTAGCGTACCGATTGATGTCGCCTTCCGTTGCAACCCGCGCGGGCACGTTCTGGAACGTGCAATTGCCCATGGCCAGACTCGCGATATTACTCGCGGCGGAAGGCTGGGTATTTCCACTTACGTTCATCACCTCCGATTTCGTTGCGGTTAATCCGAGCCCGATTCTGCGCGCGCTCGTTCGGTCGATCAGTGTGAAGGGACAACCTGTGTCAATCATCAAGGCCGTCTTATGTCCATTGATCAGTGTGTTTACGAACAAGTGATTCCCGAAACGACGCTGCAACGCTGAACCGCCGTAACCTTCTCGTTCCAGGAATGTTCTCAGGGCCGCGGGCGCACCTGAGTCTGCTGCGTGGACGTTCGGGAGCGAAAGCAAACCCGCTGCGACGATTGCTACGAAAAAAGGGGAGCTTCTCATAACTTCCTTGCCCAGTTCGAAGCGCCAATCCAAAGCGGACGTGTTAAAGCAACTGATAAGGATCGACATCGACGGACGCGATCACGTCCTCGGGCAGCGGCAATTTGTCGAGCGTTTCGCGCACGAGCCGGCTGAGGCGCATGATGGCGGCACCGCGAAGCAAAATGTGAAATCGAAATTGTCCCTGAAGTTTCTCGAGCGGCGCGGGCGAAACGTCGCTCACCATGAATTCCGAGCCGAGCGCTTCTTTCAAACGGCGCACCATTGTTTCAGCCGAGAGTTTTGCGCGACCATCGTGCGCGGAGCGAACGGTGATCAGGACCGCGTGCTTGAAGGGCGGAAAATCACAACGCTCACGAAATTCGAGTTCCTGATCGAAGTAACCGGCAAAATCGTGATGCCGGGCAAACTGAATCGATGGCGAGAACGGCGTGTAGGTTTGGACGAAAACTTCGCCAAGGCGTTCGCCACGACCGGCACGACCGGCAACTTGCGTGAGCAGTTGAAACGTTCGTTCGCCCGCGCGGAAATCCGGAAGATGCAACGCAAGATCGGCATTGATGATCCCAACAAGCGTGACGTTCGGGAAATGCAAACCTTTGGCGATCATTTGCGTGCCGACGAGGATGTCGATCTTGCCCGAGCGAAAATTTCGCAAGGTTTCGCGATAAGATTCCTTCCGCGTCATCGAATCGGCATCCATACGGCGCACGGTCGCTTTGGGAAAGAATTGCGAAACGGTGGATTCCACTTTCTCGGTGCCGAAGCCGGCGTAAATCAACGAGTCCTTGCCGCAAGCCGGACATTTTTTTGGAACGGCGGCGGTGTGTCCGCACAAATGGCAACTCAATCGCGCCATATGCCGGTGAAACGTCAACGCGACGCTGCAGTTCGGGCAATTACGCGCCTCACCGCAGTTGCTGCAGAGCAGCGAAGTCGAAAATCCGCGACGATTTAGAAACAGGATCGTCTGTTCCCGCTTCTCGAGACGATCCGCAATCGCTTGCGACAATTTCTCGGAGAGAATCGGCGCGACCTTTCCCTTTCGCCGTTCCTGGCGAAGATCGACAATTCGAATCAGCGGCATTTGCCGGTCGTCCACGCGCTGCGTCAACGTCGCTAATTCATATTTCCCGGTGGCGGCGTTGTGATAACTCTCGAGCGAAGGCGTCGCGCTGCCGAGCACGACCGCGCACTTTTCCATTTTCGCGCGCACAACTGCGACATCGCGCGCGTGATAACGCGGCGCTTCTTCCTGTTTGTAAGTCGTCTCATGTTCTTCATCGACGATGATCAAACCGACGTTCTTGAGCGGCGCGAACACGGCGCTGCGCGCGCCGATGACGATCCGGGCGCGACCGGAATGAATTTTGTGCCATTCATCGTGTCGCTCGCCTTGGGACAAATGACTGTGCAACACTGCGACCGCGTCGTGCATTTCCGCAAACCGGCTCTTGAAGCGCTCGACCGTTTGCGGCGTAAGCGAAATTTCCGGCACCAGCACGATCGCGGTCCGACCGCGTTCGAGCGCCGTGCGAATCGATTGCAGATAGATTTCGGTTTTGCCACTGCCGGTCACGCCGTGGAGCAGAATTGGCCTGGCTTGATCTGGGGCCGCGAGCGCTTCGGAGATTTTTTTAAGCGCAGTTTCTTGCTCGGCGTTGAGCTGCAAATTTTGCGTCGCAATGAATTGTTCGCCGCCATGCGGATCGCGCTCGACGGCTTCCTCGCGCAACTCGATCAGGCCGCGTTTCGCCAATGCGCGAAGAGTTTGGTTGTCTGAAGCGACTTGGCGAAGCAACTCCGCGGCAACGGTCGGTTTTTCCAACTTCGCAATCGCCTCGAGCAACTCGGCCTGCCGTGGCGCGCGTTTGCGCAGATTGTCGATCTTGTCTGGCTCGATCTTTCCGTCGGGATAAACGACGAGCTGTTTTTTCCAGCCAACTTCCGCGCGCCGGATCACTTGCGGAAGTAAACTGCGCATCACGGTTTCAAGCGGGCAGCAATAATATGCGCCCATCCAGTGCGCGAGCTCGAGCAACGCCGGACTGAGCGTCGGCGTGTCGCCCACGAGCGCCTCGATTGGGCGAATTCCTTTCGCGTCGCTTTGCTCGAGGGTGGCTAGCACCGTCGCGAGCGCGGATTTATCGCGAAAGGGCACTCGCACGCGGGAACCGATCGCGATTCGATCAGCGAGAGTATCGGGCACGGAATAATCCAGTTCGCGCCGAATGCCGCGATCAAGGACAACGCGCACGTAGTTTGGCTTCATCATGAGAAAATCGTAATCCTGCTCGTGCTCATGCTCATGATCGGCTATTCAGTGTCGGATTACGAGTAGGACGGCCAATGCGTTTTCTTCTGAAATTCATTCTTTGTCTGATGGTCGCGCTTGCGGTCGGCTTCGGTTTTCTCGCGATGCGGTCCGGCGATGCGTTCTACAGCGTTTACGAGTGGCTCAGTCCCGCGCGCTTTCAACGGTACGATCACCTGATTCAAACCGTGGCCGCCGAACATCACCTCGATCCAATGCTCGTGAAAGCGGTGGTCTGGCGCGAGAGCCGATTCGATCGCGCGAAAGTGGGAACCGCTGACGAGCGCGGGCTAATGCAAGTGGCGCCGAAAGCTGCCAGCGAATGGGCGCGCGAACACAAAGTCGCCGGTTTCAACCTCGAGCAGCTATTTGATCCAAAAACGAATCTCGAGGCCGGCTCGTGGTATTTGCGGCGCGCTATCGAGCATTGGCAGACGCAAGCCGATCCGTTGCCGCTTGCGCTTGCGGAATACAACGCCGGCGCGAGCCGCGCGCAGCGCTGGGCGGGAACAGATGGAGCGACGACCGAACAGGTTCTCAGCCAGATCGAGTTTCCGGCGACGCGGCAATACGTGAAGTCGATTCTTGATCGCTACGCGTTTTACAAGCGGCGCGGGCGAATGTGAATTTCACGCGAACTTGTTCGCGATCTCGGCGTTGAGCGGAAGCAAGTTGTCGATCTTGAGCGGCAGATCGACGCTGCGTTCATGCAAAGCGGCAATCACGCCTTCGGTCGGAATGTTTCCGACGAGCGTGTTTTGCGCGAACGGACAACCGCCGAGTCCGCCAATCGCGGAATCGAATCGGCGACAACCCGCGTCGTAAGCGGCCAGGATTTTTGCAGGCGCGTCCGCGGATGTGCTATGCAAATGCACGCCGATTTCGCAACCGTCGCGCGCATCCATTGCCGCGCGCACGACTCTGTCGATCAACTTTGCGTCTGCGACTCCGACGGTATCGGCGAGCGAGATTGAGCGAACGCCGAGATCGGCGACGCGCATGATCGCGGTTGCGAGCTCTTTTTCGCTCCACGCGTCGTCGTATGGATTTCCAAACGCCATCGAAATGTAAACGACAAGATCGACATCTTCTTCATCGGCGCGGCGCTTGATCGTTTTCAGCGTGTCGAAATTTTCCTCGGGAGATTGATTTTGATTCCGCCGTAAAAAAGTTGGCGAGATCGAGCATGGATAACCGAGCGTGGTGACTTTTTTCGTCGCGATCGCGCGCTCCGCGCCTTTTTCGTTCACGACGATTCCGATAATCTCGACCTCGTTCGGGATTTCCAGCTCCGCACCGCGTCGATATGTTTGAAGCCGTTGTCGATCAACGCGCGCAGATATTGAATCTTCAACGCAGCCGGAATTTGCCGCGGCAGGCCTTGCCACGCGTCGCGCGGGCACTCGATTAACTTGATCGCCTCGTTCGCCATGTTCGGAATCTTCGGTAACGGTTCAAGGGAATGACAAAATCGCAAATCGCGCAGGTATTGGAAGAAATTGCGACCCTGCTCGAGCTCAAGGACGAGAATCCGTTCAAAATTCGCGCCTATGCGAATGCCGCGCGCTCGCTGGAGACGTTCGGCGGCAATCTTGCCGATCTTCAGGACGAAGAAGCACTTGGAAAAATTCCCGGGATCGGCAAAGCGATCGCGGCGAAGATCAAAGAGCTCGGCGCAACAGGGAAACTCAAATACCTCGAAGAGCTGCGCGCCGAATTTCCGGCGGCGATCCTCGAACTGTTTTCAATCTCAGGCCTCGGTGCGAAAAAAATCAAAGCGCTCTACGAAAAACTGCACGTCAGCTCGATCGAGCAACTCCGGGAAGGTTGCGAATCCGGAAAAGTCGCGGAGCTGCCGGGATTTGGCGAAACCACGCAGACAAAAATCTGTGAGGCGATTGCGCGGCGCGCGCAACATTCCGGACACTTTCAATTTGGCCAAATCGCGGCGGACACTGAATCGCTCCGGCAGGATTTGGCCGCGCACCGGGACGCATTGCAAGTCGACCCGGCCGCGATCACAGAAACTTTTGTGAAACATCCACTGGTCGAGTCGATCATCGCGCAGGGCCCGACCAAAACGAGCGTGCGTTTGCGGTCTGGAATTCAATGCGACTTGCGAGTGGTGACTTCTGCCGAGTATCCGTTTGCGCTGAACTACTTCACCGGAAGCAAGGAGCACAACATCGAGATGCGCAGCCGCGCGCTACAGCGGGGCTGGACCTTGAACGAATATCGACTCGCGCAAGTGCCGCCGGATCCGAAGGCGAAAAAGGTCCGAGCCGGACGGTCGGTAACCAAGCCCGTGGCGAAAATTCCGAAGGTGAATGAGGAAGCGGATCTTTATCGCGCGCTCGGCCTTGATTTCGTTCCGCCCGAATTGCGCGAGAACTGCGGCGAGTTCGAGGCAGCGGAGAATCACTCGCTGCCGCGTCTGCTCGAAAAGGAAAATCTACGAGGCACGTTTCATTGTCACACCGTCGCGAGCGACGGACACAATACCCTCGAAGAAATGGCCGCGGCGTCGCAGGAGCTCGGGTTACAATATCTGGGAATCGCCGAGCACAGCAAAAGCTCGATTCAAGCGCATGGCATAGACGCGACGAAATTGAAATCGCAGATCGCGTCGATTCGAAAACTAAACAAAAAGTTCGACGGCTTCCGATTATTTGCCGGCGTCGAGTGTGACATTCTCCGCGATGGGAAACTCGATTTCGACGACGAGATTTTGTCCCAGCTGGACTTCGTCGTCGCATCCGTGCATTCGGTTTTCAATTTGCCCGAAGCGGAGATGACCAAGCGCGTGATTCGCGCGATGGAAAATCGCTTTGTTACGATTCTGGCCCATCCGACGGGGCGCTTGCTGCTGAAGCGCGAACCGTATTTGATCGACATTCCCGCGGTGCTCGATGCCGCCGCAGCGACCGGAACCTGGATCGAAATTAACGCCGCGCCGAAGCGGCTCGATCTCGATTGGCGCTGGTGGCCGCTGGCGAAGCAAAAAGGAGTAAAGTGCGTGATCAACCCGGACGCGCATCGCGTTGAGCGGCTACAGGATTTGTGGTTCGGCGCCGGGATCGCTCGCAAAGGTTGGCTCACCAAAGACGACGTGGTGAATTGTTTGCCGCTGGGGAAAATCGAAGCCGCGTTGCGAGCGAAGCGCGAGCGTTAAACGCTTTCGCGTTGCGGCAAGAAAAGCGTCAGACATTTGCACGCGCCGCCGGCTTTGAGGAACTCCGTCATCGGAAGTTGATGACAGATGAAGCCGCGGTCGCGCAAAGCGTGAACGAGTTTCGGCGCGCCTTCCGGGAGCACGATGTTTTTCTCGAGCGGAACTGCGTTGCAACAGAAGTGCGCCGCTTCGTCGGGCGCGACTTCAATCAAATCGGAAACGTGTTCGCGAATCGTGCGCTGGCCGTATTCATCGAATGCCGCCGGAAACCAGATCACCGCGCCATCCGGCAGCGGACAGAAGCAAGTGTCGAGGTGATAGAAGCGCGGATCGACAAGTTCCACCGAGATCACGAGACAGCCGAGCATCTCCGCAATTGCGTGATGGGATTTGATGTCCGAGCGAAATTTGTAACCGCAAAAAAGCGCGTCGCCGCCGAAAAGTGCATCACCTTCGCCTTCGAAAAAAAGATTCTCCGGCAGCCAGACGATTTGATAACCGCGCTTTTCCATCCAGCGGGCAAAATGCGGCGCTTCGCCGGCGCGCTCTTTGTGCCGGAAATTGCTTGGAATAAATCTTTTTCCAACCGCGAGTCCGGCGTTGGCGGTGAAAACCATGTCCGGAAGTTTTGGCTGAGGCGGCACGAGATTGATCTTGCAATCAAGTTTTGAGAGCGTGGCGTGCAAGCCGCGCCATTGTTCTTGCGCGACCGCTGCTTCCGCGCCGCGGGCGCGACTCATCCACGGATTGATCTCGTATTCGATTCCGTAATGCTCCGGGGAGCAAAGCAACAGCTCTCGCATAAGATCGACAACTACTTGTCGCCCAACTCTGGGTCGGGGCGGTGACTTCAATTCGAGCCAGACTTGGATCAACACGTTTCTGGCCAATCTTGAATTCAACGATGTTGAAAGTGGCGCCGCGGGTCACGATCTGATCCAGCACTTTGGGTAAAGTGAGTGAATCGATGAAATGACCGCGCAGCTCGATCGTTTTTGAAAACATCGGCGCCAGTTTAGCCGATGAAGCGTGAGTCTGCCAATTGCACACGGCAGGCAAAAGATCGACAATCGCAAGATCGACCCGCCTCGCCGAGGCTACGGCGGGCAAGCTATGAAAAAACCGACCGTGCGTGGACCGTCGCCTTCACGAAAGGCGCATTTGGTTTTGCGAGACAAATTAAATCGCAAAGACAAACCCGCGCCCGCTTTGCCGCGTCGAGTTAGCGGCAAGAAAATTCAGCGCCGCCGCGACAGCAACTGATTATGGACAAGCTTAATGGTCTAACGGCGTTGAGGACGAAGATTGCGTTCCGTCTCACGCAGAAATCGGAGATCTGGATCATTCACCCGGCGGAGCTGCGCATTCTTCGATCAATCTCCGACCACGATCTTCGCGCTTTCGCGGCAGACAATGGCTGGCGCGTCGTTCGCAGGCTCGGTGGTCGGCAGATCGAATTTTACAACGACGCGAGCATGCGCCCCTAAGCGGGCCCTGCTTAGTTAATACCAAATACCGCGCTCGCGACGGCGCTGTTGCTCAAGCCCGCTTTCACCGCGAAAGCCTTCACAGTCTTGGTCGTGTTGTGTCCGGAGAGCGTGAAAGTTGACGTGTAAACGGTCGAGCTTGTCGTGGGAGTGCTGCCGTCAGTCGTGTAGTAGATCGTCGCCCCGGACGTGTTGCAGAAAAGACGCACGTCGACCTGTTTAGAAAATGTGCCGCCGTTCGGAATAATGTTTGGTGTCGCAACGGCCGGCGCGGGAGTCGGAGTAGGCGTTGGAGTCGCTGTCGGCACAGCCGTTGGTGTCGGAGTGGCGGTCGGTGTTGGCGTAGCTGTCGCAGTTGGGCTTGGCGTGACTGTCGGCGTCACGGTTGCAGTTGCAGTCGGCGTGGCGGTGGCGGTTGGAGTAGCTGTTGGTGTGGCAGTTGGTGCAACAGTCGGAGTCGGGGTTGGCGTGACCGATGGGTTGAATGCTTTGTAGGTGTAATCGTTTACAATCCACGCGTTATTCACCCGTGCTAGCAGCGACACGTAGATCGTGCGTCCGTCGATGGGAATGTTACTGACCGTTTTCGAAAGCGCAGTGGTTTGCCCAGAATTGTAAATGTCGCCTCCATGCGGGGCGTTGCCGATAATCAACGAGTAAGCGTTCGCGCTGCCGGGGGTCCATTGGAACGTCACGGTCGACCCGGTCAAAGTTGATCCCGGCACCGGCGATATCATCACCACAGAAGCTGGCGTCGGTGTGGGCGTAGGCGTCGCAGTCGGCACAGCCGTTGGAGTCGGAGTTGGTGTCGGAGTAGGCGTGGGCGTCGCAGTTGGCGTTGGAGTCGGCGTGGCTGTTGGAGCGGGCGTAGCAGTTGGAGTTGGAGTCGGCGTCACGGTCGATGTAGGTGTCGCCGTCGGTGTGGGCGTAGGAGTTGGGGCCGGCGTAGTAGTCGGAGTCGGCGTCGGCGTCGCGGCTGAGTTAAACGCTGTGTAGGTGTAGGCGTTGAACACCCACGAATTGTTTATCTTGGAATAGAGTCGCACGTAGATCGTGCGACCATCGGTCGGAACGTTCGTGGCGGTCGCTGACTGTGAGGTGGTTTGCTGCTGCACATAAATATCGAAACCGTTGGGAGTACTCGCGACAACGAGCCCGTACTGAGTCGCACTTCCTTGACTCCATTGGAAGTTTACGCTCGATCCCGTGAAAGTTGTCCCGGGAACTGGTAGTAACATGACCGCCGGACCGGTGGGCGGCGGCGTAGGAGTCGGTGTGCCTGTTGGCGTAGGAGTCGGTGTCGCGCTTCCGCCGGGAGTTGAAGTGGGAGTCGGCGTGGGCGTTGGAGCTCCTGCGCTGCAGGTCGAAAACTTAAATGATCCAATTCGCGTGACCCAATTTATTCCTTGCACCGGGAAGTACATGTTCGTGTACCAAAAAGTGCAATCGTCCACCGGATCGACACTCATTGCGCTGTAATCGCCCCAACGCGTGCACGCGCTCCCTCCGCAGGTGCCGGTTTGGACGCTTCGGGTGATGGAAGGCAGCAGCGTATTTTCCGTTTGCGGTAAACTGTTGAGCGGATCGGTCACTAACCGGCCCGCGTAACGAATATCTGGCGCGGTGACTGAATTCCCGGCGGTATAACCCAGCGCCATATTGCCGACATGATCGACCGCCAGGGACGGCATGAAACGACTGATACCGTCGAGGTTGTTGTTGAAAATCTGCTCCTGCACGGGAGTTGTGTTAATGCTGCCGCCAGTGACGTTGATTTGCGCCCACTGAACCCCCGTCGGACTGCTGGCGCCCACTGTTCCAACCGTGTGACTCACCCAAAGCGACTCCACGCCGCTGATGTTGCGATACTGGTTCTGCATCATCGCGCGATCGGCCAGCGTGTCCATGTTATTGCCTCCCGGTTCGGGAATGGCGCCAGTCGCAACAACGTATGTAGTCTGTGAAACACTGGTCGGCCCGGTAAAAGTAGAGCTCGCCGGGACGGCATAGTTCGGGTGGAACTTGTAAACATCCCACGCGAACGCCGTGTTCGATTCTGCAGTAACGAAATTAGGCGTGCCGGCGGCGGGAGGCGTGCCGCGATAATTGCTCGGTAACAAACTGAACACATTTGAATTCGTGTCCGCGACGACGCTGTGCAACGTCGTGCCGTTTATGAGATCGTTAATATCGAAAGCGTAAACGCGCGCCTCCATGTAATTCGCGTTACTGCATCCGGAATCCAGGCACTGAAACATGTTCGAGGTCATGTAGAGCCCATCCGGCCAGATCCCCATTTTGGGATAATCCGGGAACCACGGATGCGTTGCATCATCCGCGCGAATAGCGTAAAACCACCAACCGCCCGATACCGGATTACTCGTCTTGGAAACTGCGACGCACTCGTAGTACGGGCCGTTCTGAATGCTGCCCCACGAAAAATCCGCGACGATGAAGCGATCGTGCCCCGGATCATAAATCACCGTCGGATCGCCGCCGTTGAAAGTGTCGCAGGATGTGCCGGTGTTCGCGTTGAACCAAAGGCTATTGAACGAGAAAGTCGTGATCGCGTTTCCAGTGGCTTTGTCGTAAATTCCAACCGACGTATTTACCGCCTGGATGAAATGATTGGGACCGACATCACCCACGGTGTCAGGCGGGTGACCAGCGCCATTATTAAAGTAATTCATACCGTCGAACGAGATCGTCGCGTTCGGCATGGGCGCTGTGATTGCCGCAGCCGCGATCGACGCTGTTAACGGGTCCGGTTGCGCGGAAGCGCCCGGAAGAATTTGTTTGATCGCCGGACGTGGATAATCCAATTCCAGTGGCCGAATAAAGTTTTCTCGTTCCTGTTCCGTGATCGTTTGCGGCAGGTCACGCAAGTCGCCATTGAATTCGCTCGGTGCAATCGCGGGCCCCGCCTTGAAAATTGCGACGCTCGATGAACTGGACGGCGCCGCAAGACTCAAGATGCCAAGCCACGTTGCGGCCGAACAAAGAGTGATCGCCGCAAAAATGCGAATCGTGACACGAGGGGATGTAAGGCGATTTGGCATTCTGGTTTAGCGACGGCTCAAGCCACCGCGGCTGGGTCGCGCGATTTGATCATGGGGTTGTTCTTCAGAAAAGGCAGCTACTTTAATGCCGCGGGGGGCGGTAGGGGGCGTGACTATTCCACCCTTTGAACACAACGCAACTGGATTTGTTTCGCTCAATAAGTTTTTAGTCGGATTCTGTCTTACTCCAAAAAAAATGAAGTTAGCGGACTCGTTGCCGAGGCGGTCCTAATGCTCTCGCTCAGACCCACATCGAAAGCTTCACGGCCGGCTTCGACCGCTTTCTTAAACGCCTGCGCCATGCGGACGGGATCAGACGCAATCGCAATCGCAGTATTCACCAAAACTGCATCCGCGCCCATCTCCATCGCTTCCGCTGCCTGACTCGGCGCGCCTAATCCCGCATCCACCACCACCGGCACCGTCGCCTGTTCGATGATGATTTCGATCTGCGGACGCGTTTCGATTCCGCGATTGCTCCCGATCGGCGAGCCCAGCGGCATTACCGTCGCCGTGCCGGCGTCCTGCAAACGTTTCGCAAGAACGGGATCCGCGTTGATGTAAGGCAGCACCGTAAATCCTTCCTTCACCAAAATCTCCGCGGCCTTCAACGTCTCCACCGGATCAGGCAACAAGTAGCGTGGGTCGGGATGGATCTCGAGTTTGATCCAGGTCGGCAATCCGGCGGCTGCGGCAAGTCGCGCGAGACGCACCGCCTCTTCGGCATTTCTCGCTCCGCTCGTGTTCGGCAAAAGCAGAAAGCGTTTTGGATCGATGAAATCGAGAATGTTCGCGAACGGATCGTGTTTGCCGGAAATGTCCGCGCGTCGCAGCGCCACCGTCACGATCTCCGCGCCGGTCGCGGTCAACGCGTCGCGCATCAATTCGTTCGACGCGAACTTTCCGGTGCCAACAAGCAACCGGGAAGTGAACTCGCGGTCGGCGATCTTCAGCTTGGAAGGCTTGTCCGCCATCGTTCGGAACAATAGATGAATTTCTCGGGTCGTGCGAACACTAGCCACCTTGTTTCTGTTCGGTGCCGCTCCGGCTCGGACCTGAATTCCTTGTACGAATCGAATTTCTTTGCCACCTTGTGCTCGTGACGAAGTTCGATCTGCACCTTGAGGATTGCGTGAAAGGAATCGCGCAGCTTCCCGCGGGAGATGTCGATCTGGTCGTAACTTCGCCGCCCTATAACCTCGGCATTCGCTATGGCAAATATTCCGACCGCGAAGATCGACAATCGTATTTGGAATGGTGCGGCAAGTGGGCCACGCAAATCCGGCGCATTCTCAAACCGAGCGGGTCATTTTTTCTCAACATCGGGGCCGCGCCGTCCAATCCGATGTTGCCACACGAAATCGTTTTTGCGTTGCGCGATCTCTTCGTTTTGCAAAACACGATCCATTGGATCAAATCGGTTGCGATCGACAACCGCACCTTCGGTCACTTCAAACCGATCAGCTCAAAACGCTTCCTGAACGACTGCCACGAATACATTTTTCATTTCACGATCGACGGCAGGATCGAGATCGACCGGCTGGCGCTCGGCGTTCCGTATCAGGACAAAAGCAATATCTCCCGTTGGTCGCATACGCGCGGGCGCGACAAACGTTGTCGCGGCAACACCTGGTTTATCCCTTACCAAACAATTCAGAGCCGCGCGAAAGAACGGCCGCATCCCGCCACGTTTCCTGTTCAACTCGCGGAGTGGTGCATCAAACTTCACGGTCCGGCAGCTGCCGGACGCGTGCGCACAATGCTCGATCCGTTTCTTGGAATCGGAAACTCGGCGGTTGCCGCGAAAAATTGCGGCGTGAAAAAGTTTATCGGCTTCGAGATTGATGAAACGTATCTCGCTGAAGCGAAGCGCCGGCTTGAGCTAGAATAATTCCTCATCAGACTTTGGCGGCGCGCTGGTTGCGCCAAACTTCGCAAGCGACGCGACGAGATTTCCCGGCAACGGCCACACGCGCTCGAATATTCGCGGCGCGAGCGGCTTTGCCGTCGTGTAGCCGGCCGCGAACATCTCCAAACGCGCGTCGAGATTGTCGATATAATGAAGCGTCATCGCTTCGGGCGTGCGCGGCTCTACCGGCGAGCCGAATTCTTTTTCGCCGTGATGGGATGCCACCAAATGCAGAAGATGAACGCGCACGTCTTCGGCCGGCGGCGCGGAATTTTTCCATGCGTCGGCGTTCTCCGCGCTCAACTTTCGCCAGAGCGCGTTTACCACTTCGATCCCGATAGAGATGTGACCGACCAATTCGCCGAGCTCGTCATAACCCATGACGAATCCATTTTCCGGCAGCGCGTTCTCCCAGAGCTTGCCGCAATCGTGAAAAAGAATTCCCGCGACGAGAAGATCGGCATTCAACTGCGGATACAGCGGCGCGATCGCCGTTGCGGTGCGCATCATTTGCGCGGTGTGCTCGACCAGGCCGCCGGGTCGCGCGTGATGATATTTTCGCGCCGCCGCCGTTCGCCGAAAACGTTCGCCAAACTCTTTCACGAACGCTTCACACAGAATCCGCAAACGCGGATCGCTGATTTGCGCGATCGTTTCGACGATGAATTTCCAATCGGCTGCTTGTCTCGCGCGCAATTCGGGCGGCCCCTGGAGCAATTCATTTTTTTCCTGAATCGTTAACGGACGCACCGTCCATTTCTGTGCGTCGAGGCCGAATTGCGAAGACTGAAAATCGCCGGTGAGCTCAATGAAACTCTCGTTCGTGAGCGCGCTGCACGCTTTGTAGGCCGGATGATCGCTCCAGACGCGCAGCGTCATCCGATCGCACGCGTCCGCCAAACTCAGCTCGCAATACGGCTTTTGTTCGCGCGTGAGTTTCGGCGCGGCCGATTCGACCTGCACATGCGCTCGCGCTGAAACCGGACCGCCTTGCGCGGCCCGGCGGATTTCGCTCAGCGTCATCAACTGCATGTCGATCTTAAACTCTTGCTCCTGCTCTTGATCTTACTCTTTTATTCCGAGGCGTTGATCGCCCCGCACGCGATGCGCGCGCCGGAATTTCCGGACGGATCGGTTTTCAGATCGTCTTCCTTTTCATGAACGACGACCGATTTGCCGATGATTGAATCCTTCCCGCTAAGACTAAGTTTACCTTTCCAATCCACGTGCGCTTTGCCGGAAGCATCCGCCGTGATGTTCCCGAGATCGCCGTCGTGACGCTCCATTCCGCTCGTGCCGCCATGATGTTTCATCGCCGGGTTGAAATGTCCGCCGGCCGAAGCCGCGTCGGGCGCCGAGCAATCGCCTTTTTCATGAATGTGAAAACCGTGTTTGCCCGGCGTGAGATTTTGAATGTCGGCAACCACTTGCACGTCATCGCCAACTTTCGTGAATGTCACGGTGCCGGTGACTTTGCTGTTGGATTTGGATTCGAGCTGTGCCGCCGCTTTGGTGACTTCCTGCGCCTGCGCGAAACAAACCAACGCGCAAAACATTGTGATCGAGAGAATCGTTTTCATCCC
>QHOZ01000088.1:16753-21798 GCA_003219495.1 Verrucomicrobiota bacterium
TGCGTTCGAAATTCATTCACCCGCGCAAAATCGATTTCGCCGATCACGATCTCTTCTTTGTCGACTGAACCCTTCGCAATGATTTCGCCATCCGGCCCGCAAATGAAACTTTGCCCCCAAAATTCGATTCCATCGCCGCCCGCGGGCGCTTCGTGGCCGACGCGATTCGCCGCTGCAACGTAGCACCCATTCGCGATCGCGTGACTGCGTTGAATCGTTTCCCACGCGTTGTGTTGCGCCGTGCCGAATTCTTTTTTCTCGCCGGGATGCCAGCCAATCGCCGTCGGGTAGAAAATAATTTCTGCGCCGCGTAACGCCGTTAGTCGCGCCGCTTCCGGATACCACTGGTCCCAGCAAATGCACACGCCGATCTTCCCGCGTTTCGTCTTCCACGCCTGAAACCCGAGGTCGCCCGGCGTGAAATAAAATTTTTCGTGATAAAGCGGATCGTCCGGAATGTGCATCTTGCGATATTTCCCGAGAACTTTCCCGTCCGCGTCGATGATCGCCGCCGTATTGTGATAAACGCCAGCCACGCGTTTTTCGAAAAGCGAGGCGACGACCGCGACTTCGAGCTCCTTCGCTAAATCGGCAAGCGCGGATGTCGATCTTCCCGGAATTTCTTCGGCGAGCTCGAAATTCTTGTGATCTTCGACCTGGCAAAAATATTGCGATCGAAAAAGTTCCGGCAGACAGACAATTGCCGCGCCTTGCTTTGCCGCATCCCGAATAAAATCGACCGCGCGCGAAAAATTCTTCTCGGGCTCGGCGCCGCACTTCATCTGCACGAGCGCGATCTTTGTCTTCTCAGCCATTCGCGTTACTTCACCGAATCCGCCGGCACGATGTCGATCTTGTCGATTGTCACGCGCTTCGTCGGTTTGCTCATCTCGCCCATGCTGTTTCGCGTCACTTCCGTGTCGCCAATTTTCGTGAGCACGTCATCGCCTTTGATCAACTTTCCGAACGTCGTGTATTGATGATCGAGTCGCCTCACCGGCGCGAGGCAGATAAAAAATTGCGAGCCGGCCGAATCCGGATCGGGCTCGCGCGCCATCGAGAGCACACCGCGCTCGTGCAAATGATCGTTGAACTCGGCTTTGACTTTGTAACCGGGCCCGCCTTCGCCGTATTTCGCTTCTTTGCTCGGATCTTTCGAATTCGGATCGCCGCCTTGGATCATGAATCCTTTCACGATGCGATGGAAAATTGTGCCGTTGTAAAAACCCTGCTTCGCCAGCTTCTTGAAATTTTCAATCGTGTTCGGCGCGGCATCTGTCCAAAACTCGGCCACCATGTCGCCTTCGCTCGTTTTGATCACCGCGACTTCATTGCTTGCGCTCGCCGAAGTTTTTTCCGTTTTGTTTTCCTCGGCCGCAAATACCGCTGCGCCTAACAACAGGAATCCTAAGATCGACATCTTCATGCTCTTCCTTAGCGGCGGTCTGTGAACGTCGCAAATTTTCACGCGCTGGCGTGATATTCCTGCAGACTGCGCACTTGCAGCTTCGCTTTCTGCAACGATCGAATCCCATTCGCGCTCGCCTGGGCTGCGCGCAACGTCGTCATAATGGGAATTTTCTGGGCAAGCGCTGCGTTGCGGATCGTGACCTCATGTTCGCGCGGAATTTTCCCGCTCGGCGTGTTGATGATGAAATTGATATCGCCGTTCTTGATCCGGTCGAGCACGTTTGGCCGGCCTTCGTGCAGCTTGAAAACTTTTTTCACTTTGATCTTGGATTTCGCCAGGGTCTCCGCGGTTCCGCTCGTTGCAATAATTCCAAACCCGAGCTTCAAGAATTCGCGCGCCAACGGAATGATCGATTCCTTGTCGGTGTCTTTCACGCTGATGAACACGTTGCCCTTTTTCGGCAACGGCGGCGGCGCGGCCATCTGCGATTTCGCGTAGGCAAGACCAAGATCGACATCGATGCCCATGACTTCACCAGTCGATTTCATTTCCGGGCCTAACGAGATGTCGATCCCTTGATATCGCAAAAACGGAAAGACTGCTTCTTTCACCGAAAAATGTTTTGGCACGATCTCTTTCGTAAATCCGAGCTCGCGCAATTTTTTGCCGGCCATGATCTTCGCGGCGAACTTCGCCAACGGAACGCCGATCGCCTTGCTCACGAACGGCACCGTGCGCGACGCGCGCGGATTCACTTCGAGCACGTAAACGTCTTCGCCTTTGACTGCGAATTGGACATTCATCAAGCCGCGCACTTCTAGCTCGCGCGCCATCGCTTTGGTCGCATGCGAAATGTCGTCGAGCACGCGTTGTGACAACGAAAATGTCGGGATCACGCATGCGCTGTCGCCACTGTGAATGCCGGCTTCCTCGATGTGCTCCATGATCGCGCCGAGCACGGTCGTCTCGCCGTCCGAAATGCAATCGACGTCCACCTCGACGGCATCTTCGAGAAAACGATCGACCAATACCGGGCGGTCCGGCGTCACTTCGATCGCGTTCGCCATGTAACGGCGTAGGTCCGGTTCGTTGTAAACCAGCTCCATCGCACGACCGCCGAGAACAAAGCTCGGCCTAACGAGCACCGGATAGCCGATTTTGGTCGCGATCACGACTGCTTCGTCCGTGCTGACCGCCGTGCCATTCGGCGTTTGCCGCAAACCAAGTTTCTCCAGCATCGCCGCGAACAGCTTTCGATCTTCCGCGGTCTCGATGCTCTCCGGTTGCGTCCCGAAGATCGGAACGCCCGCCGCCTTCAATCCGTTTGCGAGATTGAGCGGCGTTTGCCCGCCGAACTGCACCACTACGCCGTCGGGCTTCTCCTGCTCATATATATTAAGTACGTCCTCCAGCGTGAGCGGCTCGAAGTAGAGCTTGTCGCTCGTGTCGTAATCGGTCGAAACGGTTTCCGGATTCGAATTCACCATGATCGTTTCGAATCCGAGTTCCCGCAGCGAGAACGCGGCATGCACGCAGCAATAGTCGAACTCGATGCCCTGACCGATCCGGTTCGGGCCGCCGCCGAGAATCATCGCCTTGCGTTTCCCGCTTTCGCGCCGCTCGTTCTCGTCGCCGTAAGTTGAATAATAATAGGGCGTGTAAGCTTCGAACTCCGCCGCGCAGGTATCGACCAGGCGATAAGTCGGCGTCACCTTTTCCGCGATCCGTCTCGCGCGCACCTTCATTTCGTCGGCGCCATCCGCCATCGCAAGTTGTCGATCCGAAAACCCGAGCTTCTTGCTCCGCAACAGCGTTTTCGTTTTCAAACACTTCGATTCCGCCACGATCTCCGCCAGGTTTCGCAAAAACCATTTATCGATCTTCGTGAGATCAAACACTTCATCGATCGATGCGCCTTTCGCGAACGCCTGGCCAATGTAGAAAATTCGCTCCGCGTTCGGGATCGCCAGCTTCAGTCGCAGCGTTTCAAGATCGACATCTTTGTCGGCGCCGTCGCCGATCAGGCCGAAGCGTTTGATTTCCAAACTGCGCAGCGCTTTTTGCAGCGATTCCTTGAACGTGCGGCCAATCGCCATCGCTTCGCCGACACTTTTCATCTGCGTGGTCAACGTCGCATCGGCCTGCGGAAATTTTTCGAAGGTGAACCGCGGCACTTTGACCACGCAATAATCGATCGTCGGCTCGAAACACGCCGGCGTTTCGCGCGTGATGTCGTTTCGAATCTCGTCGAGCGTGTAACCCACCGCGAGCTTGGCCGCGATCTTCGCAATCGGAAATCCCGTCGCTTTCGAGGCGAGCGCGCTCGAGCGCGAGACGCGCGGATTCATTTCGATCACGACCATGCGCCCGTTGTCCGGGTGCACCGCGAACTGAATGTTCGAGCCGCCGGTCTCGACGCCGATCTCGCGGATGACCGCGAACGACGCGTCGCGCATCATTTGATATTCCTTGTCGGTCAACGTTTGCACCGGCGCGACCGTGATTGAGTCGCCGGTGTGCACGCCCATCGGATCGAAATTCTCGATCGAGCAAACGACGACGCAGTTGTCCGCGCGGTCCCGCATCACTTCCATTTCGAATTCTTTCCAACCAACGAGCGATTCTTCGATCAACACTTCGCTCACCGGCGACATGGCGAGGCCCCGGCCCGCGATTTCGTCGAGCTCGTCCGGATTGTAGGCGATGCCGCCGCCGCTGCCGCCGAGCGTGAACGCGGGCCGAATGATGAGCGGAAAACTTCCGATCTGCTTCGAAACTTTGTGCGCGTCCTCGGGCGAATGCGCGATTCCCGACCGCGGAACATCCAGACCGATCCGCAACATCGCTTCTTTGAACAATTGTCGATCTTCGCCCTTCGCGATCGCTTTCGCGTTGGCGCCGATCAATTTCACTTTGTGCCGCGCGAGCGCGCCGTTGCGGTTAAGCTCCATCGCGGCATTGAGCGCGGTCTGTCCGCCCATCGTCGGCAAAAGCGCATCGGGTTTTTCGCGCTCGATGATCGCTTCATTCACTTCCGCCGTGATCGGTTCTATGTAGGTGCGATCGGCGAACTCCGGATCAGCACGACCTGATAACCCTCTTCGCGCAGCGCTTTGCACGCCTGCACGCCCGAATAATCAAATTCGCAACCCTGCCCGATCACGATTGGACCGGAGCCGATCAGCAAAATTTTCTTGAGAGAATTGTCCAGCGGCATCTGCGCAGCGCGCAGGATAAACGAATTCGCCCGAACTTCACGCGCGAATCTTTATTTCGCCTGATACTTTGGCTCTTTCGCCTGTTTTCGCACCGCCGCGAACAATTTCGTGATTCCGGTTTCGCTGATCGTATTCGCGAGAAAAACCGGAACGTTGATCCCGCTGTCGGTGAAAACGTGATAGGTCGCGTGCGTTTTGTTTGGTCCCGCCGGCTCGAACAGCCACGAGCCCTCGCATAATTTCACCCGGAAAACATCGGGCTTCTCGGACGGGCCTTCCTCGTTCGCTTGTTCCCATCGGCTCGAATACGCCGATCCGCTCTCGGTCGGCCACGATTTTTCCTGGATCCGAATCGTGTAATCCCGATCGCTCACGATTTTCGGCGAGATTCGCTGGTAAGTGATGACCGCGTCCTT
>QHOZ01000088.1:21829-24504 GCA_003219495.1 Verrucomicrobiota bacterium
CACGTCGTCGATCACGTTGTGCACGGTCTTGGTGCTGGCATAGATCTCACCAATTGCTTTGAATTCTTTCAACTTCGATCCCGGCCGCGCCCGGCTATAAAGCGCCACGCCGTTTGTTTCTTTCGCTAATTTCCAATCCTCGGTTTGCGCCGGTTCCGCCGCGAAGATCGACAGCGCGGCTCCCGCAACGAGGACGATGGCCAATGCGCATTTCATGTTTGGAATTTGACGAACGGTGCGCCGCTTGGATTCAGCGCAAAATCGAATCCGCCGGATAAATCACGCCGTTCTTGATCACGCTGTCGATGTCCGATGCGTTCGCAATGTCGTCCGCCGGATTCGATTTCAAAATCACGAGATCCGCGAGATAACCGCTCTCGATCTTACCGAGACCGGCGCCGACGGGGCCGCCGAACAATTTCGCCGCGTTCGCGGTAGTGTCTTTCAAAATTTGCATGTTCGTGAGTCCCGCTTGCTTCATCAGCTGAAATTCGCGGAATAACGTCGGCCCGTGGATCGTGCCGATGTTTCCAGCGTCGGTGCCGGCGGCGATCGTCACGCCTGCGTCTTCGAGCTTCTTCCGGATCAGCCAGCGATTGCTTCACGCGATCCGGCAATTTGTCCTGCGGAATTTACGTGACGTCGAGCGACGCGATCACTTCCGGATTTCCCCACGCTTGATCCTCTTTCGTGAAATTCAGCTGATGCGAGAACGTTCGCCCGTAACGCTCAAACACGACCAGCGTCGGACACAAAATTGTATGTCGATCTTTCAACAGTTTTACGAACGCGTCGTCGACCGGCTTGTCGTAAACGCTGTGGACGAGTATGTCCGCGCCTTCTTCGACTGCGGCGCGCGCCGTTTCCAATTCGGTCGCGTGCACGGCGACGCGAGTTTTGTGCGCGTGACTTTCTTCAACTGTCGCGCGCACGATCGGACGGAACGAGTCAACCGGATGATCCGCGTCGACGATGTACCAAATTTTCACCAGATCGGCTTTTTGATCGGTGAGTTTGCGCACGAACTCGCGCGCTTGCTCGGGCGTGTCGATCTTCACGATCGGCGGGTCTCCGAGATCGAGTTTTTCGCGCGAGACACTCGAGATTAGCGGGNAGATTAGCGGTCCGGCGACGGATACGCGCGGCGCTTTCGCGGTTGTGTTCGCCTTTGCGCGGACTTCGAAATTCCACATCGGCCCGCCGACATCGACCACACTGGTGATGCCGCAGCGAAGGTAGCGCGCGAAAACATCATCGACGTGCGATTTGATCCACGCGACTTCATCTTTGTACGGCCGAACGCTGTTAAAATCCGCGCCGTCTGGTCGCGTGAACAGGTCGGCCGATTGAAAGAAATGAACGTGCGTGTCGATGTAACCCGGCAAAATAAATTTGCCGACGCAGCTAATTTGTTGCCCGAGTGTCGCGGCATCTTGTTTGCCCATCGATGCGCGCTCAATCTTGTCGCCGTCGATCACCACCGTCGCGTTCGGCATCACTTTGCCATCCGCCGGATTAATTACGGTCGCGCCGACGAGCGAAAATTTTTCAGCGTGCGTTGTGCTTGCCGCCACTGCTGCCAATAGAAAAGTGATGAGTGTTTTCATTCAGGGTTTTGGTTCGTCAGCAATTTTCAAAACAATCTTTCCGCGTGTGTGATGCGTTTCAGCTTGCGCGTCAGCTTTCGCGGCGTCAGTCAGCGGCAAAACCTGCGAAACGATCGGTTTGATCTTGCCGTCGTCGATCAACTTCGTGATCTCGGCCAGCTCCACCGAATTCGGATGCGATGAGAGAAATGCGCCGTGAATTTCGCGCTTCTTCAATTCGGCTTCGTCGAAACGCGCGATGATCGACACCATGCAGCCGCCCTTCTTCATCACGCCGTACGTGCGCTTCATCGTTTCGCCGCCGACCGGCATCAGCGCAAAATCGACATCGTGCACTGTTTCCTCCCAATTCGGTTTCGTGTAATCGATCGCGACGTCGGCGCCGAGTTGTTTCAGTAAATCCTGATTGGCGGTGGAGGCAGTCGCGATCACGCGCGCGCCGCGCGCTTTCGCGATTTGAATGGCGAAACTTCCGACGCCGCCCGAGCCGCCATGAATCAGAACAGTTTGCCCGCTTTGTAGTTTTCCAAGCTCGAATGCCTGCCACGCGGTCAGCGCTGCCAAAGGGACTGCGCTCGCGTCCGCGAAGCTAAGCGATTTCGGTTTGATCGCCGATTCGTTTTCGTTCGAGATGCAATATTCCGCCCAGCCGCCGCCGAAGAGCAGATACGCGTAAACAGGATCGCCGACTTTGAGCTTCGTCACTTTCGCGCCGGTCTTCACCACCACGCCGGCTATGTCGTAACCGAGGATGAGCGGCAGATGCGTTCCGAATTCCTTCGCCAATTTCCCGTTGAGAATCAGCGGATCGGCCGGATTCACGCCGCTCGCGATGACGCGCACGAGGATTTCGTTCTCTTTCGGTTCCGGGACGGGAACTTCTTCCAGTTTCAAAACTTCCGGGCCGCCATATTCGTGCGCGACGATCGCTTTCATGGTTTCCGGCCGGGTTTCGGCGAAAACCAGCGTGCTGGAAAAAATCAGCGCAAACCCGCTGATCGCGATCCGTCGCATCATTCCTTCGATTCCGGAACTGCTTTCTCCGCGGCTTTGAATCCGATCTTCGAA
>QHOZ01000092.1:0-1809 GCA_003219495.1 Verrucomicrobiota bacterium
AGCAACGGTTATTCGGCGAGCGGCTTCCTCACCAGCGGGAACATCACCATCCGTTAGCATGTCCAGCGACGGGAAGGAGAAACTACCGATTCACCGGAAAAAGCTTGACTGGGCTCGACTAAGTCACGCAAGAATGTGCGCTGTAGTGGCGCCGATGTTTCGGCGCGCTCAAATGATCCTTTCCTCACAGCGCGAAACCAGCCGGACGCGCAGGCCCGCGCGGCCGTCGCTCCCACGTGAAGAAGGCCCGCCGCCTCAGGCTCACTCGAACCAGAATTAACCTCCCTCATGAAACTGATAACCTCGTGGCTGAACATTAATCGAAGTTTTGGCGCGGTGATTGGGATCAGCGCAGCCTTTTGCGCGCTGCTCGCGCTCGGTAAAGCGCCTTCAACAAACAGCACTACTAGCGCAGCGGCTAAACAGACTGCCCCAAAGATAATGGCGCCGAGTTTGCCGAAGATTGCGCTGGTCACGTCGGATTCCCCCACCTGGGTCGCCGAAGTCCAATCCAAGTTAGTCGCCACCGGTCGTTTCAGTCAGGTGGACACCATTGATGCCGGAAGCACCACGCCGACGTTGGCGCAGTTGCTGGCCTACAAAAGTGTGTTGGTTTGGACCGATAGCGGTTTTAGTGATTCGACAACGTTCGGCAATAATCTTGCCGATTACGTGGACGCCGGCGGCGGAGTGGTCATTGCTGTTTTTGCCGACGTTTTCAGCTACATGGGAGGCCGGTTTGCTTCTAGTGATTACTTCGCAGTGGAAGTAGGACCCAATACCTCGGGTACGGAGCTGACACTCGGAACGGTTTATGAGCCCGCTAGCCCGCTAATGGCCGGAGTTACATCCTTCGATGGTGGGACCAGCTCTTTTCATGACGGAAGTAATATTGTCCAGGCCGACGCGATCCGCGTGGCCGATTACTCGGACGGTGAGCCGCTGATCGCGCGCCGAACGATCAACGGAAACCGTCGGGTGGATCTTAATTTCTTCCCGCCATCGAGCGATAGTCGCTCCGACTTTTGGGTCTCATCAACCGATGGCGTCACCATAATGGCCAACGCGCTGGAATATGTCGGCCTGGAGTCGTGCGTCTCCGCGCCAGCCGGCATGATCAGTTGGTGGAAAGCCGAAGGTGACGCCAAAGACAGTCAGGACGGTAACGACGGCACGATCGGCGGTGCGGGATTTGCACCTGGCGAAGTCGGTCAGGCATTTAATTTCGACGGCGTCGAAATCTAACCGGCAGTCAGGTCACGATTGATGGCTGGATCAATCCAAGCGCAGCTCTTACCAACGAATCCTGGTTCTTCGGCAAGTCGGGCGACGGGACTACGCGATATGCAATCGAATGGGAGTCGGGCTTTCTCATCGGACGAGCGAACACCGGTGGTATCCAAGTGGAGTTCACGCCGCCTGCTAACACATGGACACACGTAGCGGTCGTTTACGACGGCAATTCGGAATCCTCCACCATCAAGCTTTACGTCAACGGAGCGGTCATTGCTTCCGGGAGTCCCTCTTCCGGAAATCTGACGCCCACTTCCGCGCCATTTGTCATCGGGGCGTTCGATTCCAGTCACACCCGCAATTTTAACGGACTCGTTGATGAAGTAGAACTGTTCGATCGCGCGCTCAGCGACACTGAGGTCGCCAGGATTTATAACGCGGGCAGCTTTGGTAAATGCCCGTGCACACCCGCGCCGGGTGGAATGATCAGTTGGTGGAAAGCTGAAGGCGATTTTGTTGATACTGCAGACAATAATCACGGCACCGAAAACGGCACTGTACCTTTTGCTTCGGGTG
>QHOZ01000092.1:1820-13500 GCA_003219495.1 Verrucomicrobiota bacterium
GTTCCACCAGCGGTGAACCTCGATCTGACCCAGTTCACCGTCGACGCGTGGGTCTATCCCACTTTCGAGTCTGGTGGCGGCGCTGTTCTCGATAAAGAAGATCCGAACGGAATCAACTACGCTTTGTTTGTTGGCGCCGATGGTTCGGTCGAGATCGACTTCAACCCCGGTGCTCATCAATTCATTGACTCGCCTCCGGGTTCTGCGCCTCCAAACACATGGACTCACATCACCGGAACGTATGACGGTCCAACTTCGAAAACCCTAAAGCTTTATATTAACGGTCAGTTGGTCGGCACACATATCTCTGACCCGGGAATGGAGACGCCGCCGACCGGTCAGCCGACTCTTATTGGTGCAAGAGTGATGTTCCCCTCTGGAACTCAAGCGCCGTTCCAAGGTCTGATTGATGAAGTCGAAGTCTTCGATCACGCCCTCAGTGACAGCGAAGTCGCGGCGATTTATGCCGCGGGCGGCGCTGGTAAATGTCGAACCTGCACTAGCGCGCCCGCCGGTATGACACATTGGTGGCCGGCCAACGGAAGCACGGACGATATCATCGGGAACAACGACGGCACACTCCAAAACGGCGCGACATTCGGAGCTGGAGAAGACGATCAGGCCTTTAGCTTGGATGGAACGGACGATTACGTCGATGTTGGCGATGTCGATCTTCCCATCACGTTCACGGTCGATGCCTGGATTAACCCAACAGATCTTTCTAACTTCCCGATGATCGTTACGAAAGACGATGGCGCCACCGCACGGAGCTATTTCATCAACATCGATAGTGGCGGCACGTTGACCGCGTCGGTTGGCAATACGAGCGGGCAGTTCACGCAATATCGAACCGATGCTCCGGTTATTACGACAGGCACTTGGCAACATGTTGCCGTAACCTATGATGGTAACGCTGCCGCGACCGAAAGATTCAAGTTTTACGTTAATGGAACTAATTTCTCGGCCTCACCGCTTTGTTGCGATAACGGCGGCGTTCCTGCCGATAACTCCCTTTCGACCAAGATCGGAATCTGGGGCGATGGCACGAGTAATCCGCTCCCTGGTCGCATTGACGAAGTAGAACTGTTTGACCGCGTTCTTACCCAAAGCGAAATCCAAAAGATCTTCGACGCTGGCAGCGAAGGCAAATGTGCGCCTACTCCAACTCCCACGCCGACGCCCACCCCGACTCCAACACCGAGTCCTACTCCGTCGCCAACTCCAAGTCCGACGCCCACCCCGACTCCAACACCCAGTCCAACTCCGTCGCCAACTCCAAGTCCCACCCCAACGCCGTCGCCCACAGCTACTCCGACCGCCACTCCGACTCCTACCGCAACTCCTACGGCTACACCTTCGCCTACTCCCACTCCGACGGTAACTCCAACCGTCACTCCTACTCCTACACCTGTGGTTAATGGCGACGAAGTGGATGGCAACGGGACAATTAATGGCCCGCACGGAGGTCAAGCCAGCTTCAGTGTGGATGCGAAGTTCCAGAAGGTGAAAAAGAAAACGAAATTGATCGGCTCGTTCAGTTACGATGATCCTGCGACTCCGATTTCGTTCCGTTCGATGAAGATCACGAGCCTCATCATTACCGGCAACCAGGCGCACATCACCGGGACTGGAAAGATCGGAAAAAAGAAAGGCAGCTTCACGCTTGATGTGACCGACAATGGCGAGCCGGGCACGAATGATTTCTTCTCGCTGCAATTGAGTAACGGTTACTCCGCGACCGGTTTCCTCAGCAGTGGTAACATCCAGATCCATTAAGATTCACTGACTCGCCGAACGAGGCTGGCATTTGCGCCTGCGCGCCCGCGCGCTACAGCTGATTTGTGATCTCGTTCATTGTGCCGGCTTACAACGAAGAGTTGGAATTGCCGGCGACGATTGCCGCCATTCGCGAAGCCGCGCAAGATCGACAACACGAGATCATCGTCGTTGACGACGCATCGACGGACAGAACGGCCGAAATAGCCAACGCGAGCGGAGCTCGCGTCATTTCAATTAACCGGCGTCAAATCGCGGCCTCGCGAAATGCCGGCGCACGCGGTTCAGCCGGCGACATTCTTTTTTTCGTCGATGCTGACACGCGAATCAATCCGCAGCATGTTCGCGGCGCGATCGAAGCGATTGGCAATGGCTTCGCCGGCGGTAGCGCACAAATAAGAGTCGAAGAAACGGTCCCGCTTTGGGCGCGCGTAAGCCTGAAGATCTTCTGTTTTGTCTATTTTGCGTTCAATCTCGGCGCCGGCGCTTTCCTTTTCACAACACGCAAAAATTACGAGGCGGCGGGTGGGTTCGATGAGAAGCTTTTCATCGGAGAAGAAGTTTATTTCAGTCTCGCGCTGCGAAAGCTCGGACGATTCAAAATTTTGTCCGAACCAATGGTCACGTCCGGTCGCAAGCTACGAATGTATTCCGCAGGTCAAATCCTATGGCATTCCACCCGGGTCGTGTTGCTTGGTCCGCGAATCGCGCGTTCTCGCGACGGTCTCGGCATCTGGTATGATGGCAAACGCGAAACAATATCCGCCTACGCAGACCGCCAGTCCGGCTCGGACCTACGGCGTGACCAGTCGACGTCGACACCATGACCCAGTCACGGATTGCGATTGCCAAGAGCGCGGAGGAAATTCGCCGATGTTATCCGGTCATGCGCGAGCTGCGCACGCATGTTTCAAGTGAAGACGAATTCATCGAACGCGTTCAACGCCAGCAAAAGCAGGGATACTTGCTGGCTTTTGTTGAATCTAATGGCCAGATTTGCGCCGCGGCCGGCTATCGATTTCTCGAATCGCTCTTTTCCGGAAAAAATCTTTATGTCGACGATTTGGTTACGCGCGAACGCGATCGTTCCCGCGGTTTCGGCGGCGAATTAATTGATTGGCTGGTTGCGCAGGCGCGTAAGCACGGCTGCGAAACGCTCGAGCTCGATTCCGGCGTGCAGCGCTTCGACGCCCACCGGTTCTATTTTTGCAAACGAATGAGCATTTCGTCGTATCACTTTCGGCTTAAAATCGAACCCGAGGCTTGATTATGAAAAACGAGAATCCCTGGATCACACTTTGTCCCGGCATCAAACGCCAGACGAAGGCGAGCGGGAAAACGATGTACCAAATGCTGGCCACGCTTGAGGCCGGTAGCAAAATGCCGCCGCACCAGCACCCGCAGGAGCAAATCGTTCACATTTTGTCGGGGCGGATGAAGTTGATTGTCGATGGAACGCCGCACGAACTGAAAGCCGGAGACTCGCATTATCTGGCGAGCAACATTCCGCATGGCGTGGAAACGCTCGAAGAAACTCGCGTGCTGGACACGTTTAGCCCGCCGCGGGACGAATATCTGGCGATCGACGAGGCGAATCGCTCCCCGAAGTGAGACCTCAGTCCTAATAAAAAAGAATAGCCATTGGCTCGGGTAACCCGCTAGGATTCAGCCATGTTACACGTCATTTGGTCGATCATTATCGGTTTCATCGTCGGCTTGTGCGCGCGCGCCATTCTGCCCGGAGTGCAACAACTCGGGTTCATTATGACCACGGTCCTCGGCATCGCCGGATCCATCGTCGGTGGCTTGATTGGGCGAATGTTTTCCAAGCCCGCCCCCGGCTCAGCCTTTCATCCGGCCGGATTCATCATGTCGCTGATCTTCGCCGTGCTCTTGCTTTGGCTCTGGGGCAAATACGGCGCCGCGATGACTCATTAATATAAGAGCAGAGTCGCGTCCGTCGTCTTAGCCGGGCCGCAGAGAGCGCGTCGCAACTCCCAGTTGCGCGACGCTCGACTTGGTCTAATATAGGCGCTTCGAAATGGCTGAGAATACGGAAACGTTGGATATCAAGCAGTTCCAATTGCACGGCAAGGACACGGGCAGCGCCGATGTGCAAATCGCGCTCCTCACGCGCCGGATCGCGCAATTGACCGACCACTTGAAAAGCCACGCCAAAGACCATTCTTCGCGCCGCGGACTACTCAAAATGGTAGCCCAACGCCGGAGTCTGCTCGATTACCTGAGCCGGTCCGAAGCCGAACGCTACAAAAAGCTGATCGACAAACTGAATCTGCGGAAGTAACCGCGGACGATGTCGATCTTAGCGTCTGCGTTCCGTGCGACGCCGATTCGAAAGTTAGTTAACAAGCGACAACCAGGTCGCAAGACACCTTGAATTTAGGTTTTAGGTCCGTCCCGAAATCTCGGAATTAAAACCTACAGTCAGGGTGACCGACCTGGAACTCGCACATCCAGGAAAATAATATGCAACAGAAGGTCACAGCCCAAATTGGGGCTAATCAAATATCAATCGAGACAGGCAAAATCGCCAAGCTCGCCGACGGCGCGGTCGTCGTTTCATGTGGCGACACCATCGTCATGACAAGCGCGGTCTCCGCCACCGCCATTAAAGAGGGGCAGGATTGGTTTCCGCTCACCGTCGATTACCGCGAAAAAGCGGCCGCGGTCGGGAAATTCCCCGGCGGTTATTTCAAACGCGAAGGTCGTCCGTCCGAAAAGGAGACGCTCACTTCGCGCATGACGGATCGGCCGCTGCGGCCGTTGTTTCCGGCGGGTTACCTTTACGATACCCAAATCATTTCGATGCTGCTGAGCGCGGATGGTCAGAACGATCCTGATATTCTCGCGATCAACGGTGCGTCGGCCGCGCTTTGCGTTTCCGACATTCCATTCGCGGGCCCGGTCGGCGCCGTGCGCGTCGGCCGCGTCAACGGCGAGTTCGTGGTAAACCCAACGCACGATCAGCGAGGCGAAAGCGATCTCGATCTAGTTTATGTCGGCACCGAAAACGACGTCATCATGATCGAAGGCTCCGCCCAGGAATTACCGGAAGAGGATTTCATCAAAGCGCTCGAATTCGCACACGGGCACGCCAAAGAAATGATTCGCATCCAAAAGGAGCTGGCCTCGCAAGTTGGGAAACCGAAACGCGAGATGCCGCTCATGACGGTGAATCAGGAGATTCTCGAAGTGGCGTATCAGGTCGCGGGCGATCGCATCGAAGGCGCGCTTTACAATGAGAAGAAAGTGGACCGCAGCAAAGCGGTCAACGCGCTCAAGGAAGAGGTGAAAGCGAAGGTGCTCGAGAAATTTCCCGACGCCGACAACTTCGCGATCTCGCAGGCATTCGATTACGTGCAGAAGAAAGCGTTCCGGATCAGCGTGCTCGACAAACAGAAGCGCATGGATGGACGCGGCTACCAGGACATTCGCCCGATCACTTGCGAAGTCGGTGTGCTGCCGCGATCACACGGCTCGGCCATTTTTCAGCGCGGCGAAACTCAATCGCTCGCGCTCGTCACTTTGGCGCCGATCGAAGAAGCGCAAAACATCGACGCCTACGGTGGCGGCGAAACTTCGAAGAGCTTCCTGCTGCATTACAATTTCCCGCCGTTTAGTGTTGGCGAAACTGGCCGGACCGGCGGCGCGAGTCGTCGCGAGATCGGTCACGGCGCGTTGGCGGAGCGTTCGCTCGAGCCGGTTGTTCCGGGCACGGAGAATTTCCGTTACGCGGTTCGCATCACGAGCGAGATCATGGAATCGAACGGCTCAAGTTCAATGGCCAGCGTTTGCGGCGGCATGCTGGCGTTGATGGACGCGGGCGTTCCGATCAAAACGCCGGTCGCAGGTATTAGCTGCGGCCTCGTTACCGAGAACGCGGAGGACGGTTCGCTCAAACGTTACGAGCTCCTCACCGACATTCTCGGTTCGGAAGATCATTTCGGGGACATGGATTACAAAGTCTGTGGAACCGAAACCGGCATCACTGGTTTCCAACTCGATCTCAAACTTCCCGGCGTCAGCCACAAAATCATGGCCGAAGCGACCATGCGCACGAAAGAAGCGCGCACGAAGATTCTGGCCAAAATGGCGGAAGCAATCGACAAACCGCGCGCTGACCTCAGTAAATACGCGCCGCGGATCGAGACGCTGAAGATTAATCCGGAAAAGATTGGCGCACTCATCGGACCGGGTGGCAAGACGATCAAGGGTATCGTGGCCGAGACCGGCGCCGAAATTAACATCGAAGACGACGGCTCGGTTCACATTTACGCGACGAATCCCGAGAGCATGGCTCGCGCGAAAGAAATTATCGGCGGCATGAGCAAAGAGATCGAGATCGGTCAAACTTATCAGGGCCGTGTCGTTTCCACCAAGGAGTTCGGTTGTTTTGTGGAAGTGCTTCCGGGCAAGGAAGGACTCGTTCATATTTCCGAGCTCGCGGATTTCCGGGTGAAGCGCACGGAAGACGTGGTGAAGTCCGGTGACACGATTTGGGTAAAATGCATCGGCATTGACGACAAAGGTCGCGTGAAACTTTCACGTAAAGCCGCGCTGAAAGAGCGCGCCGAAAAAGAAACGGGACAAGCCGCTTAAGATCGACATCATCATCGAAAGATGAGCACGCCGGCGAAAATTTCCTATGGCGTGGTGGTGGCGACAATTGTCGCCGCGGCATGGCTGCATTTGGGGCCGCTCGTACTCGCGGCGTTCTTTTCCTACTTCGCGCTGACCAAACTTTTCGCGGCGACGAAACGAAAATGGATTTCGCTGGTCTTGTTTCTGATTTGCCTCATCGCAATCGCTTATGCCGCGGGCTATTTCACGCGCGCAGCCTGGCGCGCTTTGCCCGAGATCGCAGATAGCTCGATCCCATCGGCCACGGCCTGGATGGAAAAGCGAAACATCGAGCTGCCGTTCACCGATTTCGAAACCTTCAAAGCGTTTCTGATCGCGCAGCTTAAGGATGAGATCCACTACTTGAACAACGTCGCGCATTTTGCCGGGGCGGCGACGACGGTTCTGGTGCTCATCATTATCGGCATCGTGGTTGCGGCCAGCTTGTTTTTCCGACGTTGGCGGCATCAAAACGAGAGCCCGGCCGCGCAAGAGGAAACGCCGAATCTTTATTCTGCGAGCGCGACGGAAATCGCGGCTCGTTTCAATGACTTGTATCGCAGTTTCGAAACCGTGATGGGGGCGCAGATCATCATTTCGTCGATCAACACCGCGCTTACGGCGATTTTCGTTCTCGTGATCGGCCTGCCCCACGCCGCCGTCGTGGTGGGCGTAACATTTCTCTGTGGCTTGTTGCCGATCGTTGGAAATTTAATCAGCAACACGATTATTGTATTCTTGTCCGCTACGCTTTCGCTGAAAGTGGCGTTGGTCTCGCTGATATTCTTAGTCGCGATTCACAAGCTTGAATATTTTCTGAACAGCAAAATCATCGGCGGCTGGATTCGCAATCCGGTTTGGCTCACGCTCATCGGATTGATCATTGGTGAAGTGGTAATGGGAATTCCCGGAATGGTGCTCGCGCCTGTGGTTTTGAATTATATGCGGCTCGAAATGTCCAAGATCGACACCCAACCGGCGCCGGGCGCAGTCGCGTAGCAATTTCATATGAAAGCCGGCTTCGTTGATAAGCTGATCGGCCGCCTCGGAAAAATCGGGCCCGAGGAGGTGCAGAATTATTTTCTGCGCCTCGCGCAGGAAAAAGGTTTTCTCGAAACGGTTTTCAATTCGATCCAGGAAGGAATCATCGTCACGGATTCTCAGGGCCGCATCAGTTACCTTAACGAAGCTGCCTGCCAATTGTTCGGGCTTGAAGCGGACGATTCGTTAGGCAAACGGCTGGACGAACGCGTCCGCGGACTCGATTGGGGCGCGCTTTCGCAAACCGGCGCGGTCAGTCGCGACATCGAAATTTTTTATCCCGCGAATCGTTACCTCAATTTCTACAGCGTGCCGCTCTCGATCGAGCGCAAGTCGGACGACGACAATGCCAATGTAACCGGCGAGCAAGTCGGGCACGCGATCATTTTGCGCGACATCACCGAAACGCGACGGAACGAGCAGCAGACGATTGAATCGGAGCGTCTGAATGCGCTCACTCTGCTTGCCGCGGGCGTTGCGCACGAAATTGGAAATCCGCTCAACTCGCTCAACATTCATCTGCAATTGATCGAGCGCGAAGCGCGCAAGATCGACGGTGGGAAAGGCGCCGATCTCGAAGAATCGGTCGAGATCGCGCGCGCGGAAGTCAATCGGCTCGATTCCATCATTACCCAGTTTTTGCGCGCTATTCGTCCGACGCGCCCGCAGCTGCGCCCTGAAAATGTAAATGCGATCGTCGAAGAATCGGTCCGCTTTTTCGCGCCGGAGATTAAGGATCGCGGCATCGTCGTCGAACAGGAACTCCGTTCCAATCTTCCTTTGATCGACCTCGACCGCGACCAAATGAAGCAGGCGTTTTACAACGTGATCAAAAATAGTTTCGAGGCGATGAAAGCGCGCGGCGTTCTGCGAATTCGCACCGACAAAGACGATTCGCATGTCTTGATCAAGTTCAGCGATACGGGCGGCGGCATTTCGCCGGAAAACTTGAGCCGCGCGTTCGAGCCGTACTTTACCACCAAAACGAGCGGCACCGGTCTGGGTTTGTTAATCGTTCGTCGCATCGTGCGCGAGCATGGCGGCGAAATGTTGATCGAAAGCAGCGAAGGCAATGGTCTCGCCCTGACGATCCGTCTCCCGTACATCGACCGACGCGTTCGGATGCTTGAAGCGGGCGATTCAAAACCGGACGCGCACTGATGGGGACGAGGAAAAGCGGAAACGCTCCGCAGCAGATTTGGTTATTCGGTTTGTTCCTGATCGTCGTAACGGCGATCGCGTATTTTCCGGCGTGGCACGGCAAACCGGTTTGGGACGACATCGCACACATCACGCAGCCGGGCCTGCGCTCAGCGAGCGGTCTGGTGCAGATCTGGACCAAACTCGGCGCAACGCAGCAATACTATCCGCTCGTTCACACTGTTTTTTGGCTCGAGCATAAACTTTGGGGCGATTCGGTCGTTGGCTATCACCTGGTTAACATTTTGCTGCACGGCGCGAGCGCTTTCGTGCTGCTGCAAATTTTGTTGCGCTTGAAAATTCCGGGCGCGTGGCTGGCCGCCGGATTGTTCGCGCTGCATCCGGTCCAGGTCGAATCGGTCGCCTGGATTTCAGAGCTCAAGAACACGCTCTCCGGGCTTTTCTTTTTCTTGTCCATCTTCAGTTATCTCGAGTTCGACGAAAACCGGAGTCGCGCTTCGTATCTGGGTTCGCTGTGCCTCTTCATCTGCGGATTAATGTGTAAAACGGTGATCGCGCCGATGCCGGCGAGCATTCTCGTGATCTTATGGTGGAAACGTGGCTCGCTTCGCGCGCGAGAGAACATTGCGCCCCTGCTTCCACTGTTCGTGGTCGGAATCGGCGCCGGTCTTTTTACCGCGTGGGTCGAGCGGCATTTCGTCGGCGCACAAGGGAACGCTTTTCAATTGTCGATCTTGCAACGTTGCCTGATCGCGGCGCGCGATTTCTGGTTTTATCTCTTCAAACTTTTCTGGCCAGCAAAGCTCACATTCATCTATCCGCGGTGGCAGGTCGGCGCCGGTTGGTCGCAATATCTTTTTCTCTTAGCGCTCATCGCGTTGCTCGGAGTCGTTTGGAGCTTGCGGAAAAAATTTCGCGGGCCGCTTGCCGCCGTTTTGATTTTTCTCGACCTGCTTTTTCCGGCGCTCGGTTTCATTAACGTTTACCCGTTTCTCTATTCGTTTGTTGCAGATCATTTCCAATATCTCGCGTGCGCGGCGCCGTTGACCTTGTTTGCCGCCGGAGTCGCGATGGCGATCGATTCATTTGCGAAATCGGTTCCTCGCCTGACTCTTGCATGCGCTCTGTTGTTGATCCTCGCCACGTTGACCTGGCGGCAATGCGGGCAGTACAAAAATATCGAGACACTTTGGCGGGTGACGCTCGCGCGCAATCCGGATTGCTGGATGGCGTATAGCAATCTCGGTTCGTTTTTGCTCGAACAAGGAAACGCCGTTGAAGCGACCGTCGATTTTCACAAAGCGCTCGAACTGTGGCCGGAGCAAAGCAAAGATCACAACAATCTCGGCAGGGCGCTCGTCCAGCAGGGACGAACGGCCGAAGCGATGAATGAGTTTCAAGCGGCGCTTCGGATTTCGCCGAACGATCCCGATTCCGAAACGAATATCGGCGCAGCCTTGCTGCAACAAGGCGATGTGCCTCAAGGGATCGCGCATTTTCGGCGCGCGGTCGAAAAATTTCCAGCGCACGCGCAGGCGCGGATCAATCTCGGCAATGCATTATTGCAAACCGGGCAGGCCGATGCCGCGATTGAGCAATACAAAAAGACGCTCGAGCTTCAATTCGATCACGCGGAAAGTTATTACGGCATCGCGACGGCGTCTCGACAGAAAGGTGATCTCGACGCGGCGATTGCTAACTATGGGAAAGCGCTCCAGCTGCGGCCGGATTATGCGAATGCGCACAATAATCTCGGCAATGCGTTACGTCAGCAGGGCCGAATCAAAGAGGCGTTCCGCGAGTACGAACTCGCATTGAGTAGCGATCCGGGATCGGTGTTGGCGGCAAACAATCTGGCGTGGTTACTCGCGACGTCGGCCGATCCTTCGATTCGCAATGGAGCAAGAGCCGTCGATCTTGCGGAGCAGGCGCTTCGTCTTTCCAACGGTGACGATGCGGTAATTCTCCATACGCTGGCGGCGGCCTACGCGGAAGACGGACAATTTGGCAAAGCGGTCGCGGCCTCGGAAGAAGCGCTGAAGATTGCAGAAGCGCGTGGAATCACATCGCTCGCGGAATCGTTACGCTCCAAGCTTGCCCTCTATCAGGCGCATCAGCCTTATCACGAAACGAACTAGCAGCCCACTGACCTCAGCCCGCTTGTAGTTCGGCGCGTTTGAGTGAGAATAATTGGCGCACTTGCCTCTGCGATAGAATTCATGGATTCCATCCAACCAACCATCCTCATCGTCGATGACGAAAAGCATACCCGGGACGGATTGCGCAAGCTCTTCGAAGACAATTACGACGTCTACATCGCGGCCGATATCGAGAGTGCGATGAATGTGCTCGAGCGCGAAAATGTCGATCTTCTCCTCACCGATCTGCGACTCGCCGGCGAAGATGGAATGCAATTGATCGAACGCGCGCTGAAAATGCCGCACCCGCCGATTTGCATCATGATGACAGCTTACGGTTCGGTGGATACCGCGGTCGAAGCAATGAAGCGCGGCGCCTACGATTTCGTGACCAAGCCGTTGAATCTCGACAAAGTCGAAATGCTGATCGCGCGCGCACTCAAGGGACGCAATCTCGAGCAGGAACACAAACCGCTGCGGCAGCAAGTCGACGAACGGTTTGGCCTCGAGAACATGATCGGTGAATCGCCGGCGCTTCGGGAAGTGATCGACACGATCCGACAGGTCGCGCCATCGTCGGCCAATGTTTTGATTGAAGGTGAAAGCGGAACCGGCAAAGAGCTCGTCGCGCATGCGATTCATAATTTGAGCCGGCGCAACAAGTCGAAGTTCGTGACCGTGCATTGCGCCGCGCTGTCGCCGACATTGCTCGAGAGCGAGCTATTCGGTCACGAGAAAGGGGCGTTCACCGGCGCGCACGAACGTCGTATCGGGCGATTCGAGCAGGCGAATGGCGGGACAATTTTTCTGGACGAAGTCGCGGAGATCCCGGCGGCGACGCAAGTGAAGTTGTTGCGCGTGATCAGCGAAGAGCGCGCGTTTGAACGGGTCGGCGGGAATCAAACATTGAAAGCGAATGTCCG
>QHOZ01000089.1:0-1247 GCA_003219495.1 Verrucomicrobiota bacterium
TGGTGATTGTCGATCTTATTGCCGGCCGCGAAAATCGTTGGGCGAAGCTTTACGATCCCGCGCGCAAAACGCTCGAGCCAAAAGTTATTGCGGATTACGTGAGAGAGAACGCGAACGTCGCCGCGCAGATGACCGATTACGTGACGGCGGGCGACGAACCTTCCGCTGACAAAATCAAAAATGGCGACGGCGCGATTTTGCGCGAGGGCGCGAAAAAAATTGCGACCTATCGCGATGAGACTGGGACGCTGCACAAACTTTCCGCGGTCTGTCCGCACTTGAAATGCATCGTGCGCTGGGACAGCTGCGAAAAAACCTGGGACTGCCCGTGTCACGGCTCCCGGTTCGACGCGCTCGGTCGCGTCGTGAACGGTCCCGCGATTTCCGATTTGGAACCGCTCGAAGGTTGAAGCTGTAGGGGACGCTGTTAGCGTCCCGTCTCATGGGAAGCCAGATCGCTTCCCCTACAGGCAAATGAACGAAGAATCCGATCGCTCGCGCATTGCGCTTTCGCAGGAAGAGATGCGGAAGTTCGGCTACGCGGTTGTCGATCTTTTGACTGAACATTTCGCAAACGTCGGTAGCGGGCCGGTCGGGGCGAAAGGCGAGCCCGCGAAATTGATTCCGCTGTTCGATGTCGATCCGCCGGAAAAAGGCCGCGATCCGAACGAGCTGCTCGCGCAACTCGCGCGTGATGTTTTCCCAAACAATCTGCATGTCGATCATCCGCGCTTCTTCGCGTTCGTTCCCGGTCCGAACAATTTCGTGAGCACGATGGCGGATGCACTCGCCGCCGGATTCAATATTTTTAACGGCACGTGGCTCGGCGGATCGGCTGCCGCAGCGGTCGAGTTGAGTGTTGTGCGTTGGTTGTGCCGGACTTGCGGATTGCCCGAGTCAGCCGGCGGATTGTTCGTCAGCGGCGGATCGATGGCGAATCTGACCGCCCTTGTCGCGGCACGTCACGCTTTGCTTCAGGATCGGATCGATGGCGCGACGGTGTATTTTTCGGACCAAACGCATTCATCAGTTGAGCGCGCGCTCCACGTCATCGGTTTCGCGCGCGAGCAAATGCGCAAAATTCCGAGCGATGAAGATTTTCGATTGCCGATCCAATCGTTGCGGGAAGCGATCGCGGCGCATCGCGCGCAAGGGTTGCGACCGTTCTGCGTCATCGCGAATGCGGGAACCACAAATACCGGCGCGGTCGATCCGCTGAACGATCTCGCCGATTTGGCGGCGAAAGA
>QHOZ01000089.1:1319-7895 GCA_003219495.1 Verrucomicrobiota bacterium
GGTTGCGTCCTCGTCCGCGACGTCGCGCTGCTCAGATGCGCATTTCAAATCAAGGCCGATTACTTGCGGGACGTGCATCGCGCGACGGCTGAGTTCAATCCCGCCGACCACGGTGTTCAGCTAACGCGAAGTTTTCGCGCGCTCAAAGTTTGGTTGTCGCTCCAAACGTTCGGCGTCGCTGCATTTCGCGAGGCGATTGCGCGCGGGTTCGAGTTGGCCGAGCTCGCTGAGCGCGAGCTGCGCGCGCGCAAAGGTTGGGAAATTCTTTCGCCCGCGCAGATGGCGACCGTTTGTTTTCGCTTCGGGCAAAACGATGACGTTCAAAGCCAACTTGTCGATCTTGCGATGAAAGAGGAGTTCGCGTTGCTGACTTCGACCGAGCTGCGCGATGTTGCGGCGCTGCGTTTGTGCACGATCAATCCGCGCACGACAAAGCAGGACATTATCGACACGGTCGAGCATCTCGATCAGCTCGCGCGCAGATGAGCGAAGCGCGCGTCTCGTTTGGAATAAAATTACTCGCCGCATTTTTCGCGATCGGCGCAGCGATTTGTTCGCTGACGATTGTGATGCTGCTTTTTCCGGGCGGCGTATTGGATTCGTTGTGGCGTCTCAATCCGGACGCGCACGTTGCATTTCAACAGCTCGGGAAGTTGTCGAGTTTATTGATGCTGATTGTTGGAAGCGCTTGCGCTGCAGCGGCGATCGGCCTTGCGCGTGGCGCGCGTTGGGGAATTCCGCTCGCGCTCGGAATTCTGACCGTCAACCTTGTCGGCGATTCGCTGAACGCGATCTTCCGCCACGATCTCCGAACTCTGATCGGGTTGCCGATCGGCGGGGCGATGATTGCCTACTTATTAAATGTGCGACGCTCAACGCGACGCGACGTTTTGAACCAGCATCCAAAGAACGAGAACGAGTGACATACGATCAATCCTTGCGCTGAATCGATCCGGCGCCGCTAACGTGCTTCTCCACATTCGCGACAGTTCCCGAGTAAATCACTTTGCCCGCGCCGGTGATCGAGACTTTCAAGCTCTGACTCGCATTCACCTCTGCGTGCGAGGCGCCGGTCGAAGAGATGGTCGCGGTCTTGGTCTGCAATGCGTCCGCCTCGAGCTTGCTCGCGCCCGTCATGTCGGTGACAAGATCGTCCACCGCTCCGTCGAGCTTGATCTTCGCCGCGCCGGTGGATTCAACGGCGAAGCTGTGCCCTGAAAGTTGACCCGCGGTCAATCGCGCGGCGCCCGTGAGTCGCGCGCCTTCACGTTTCGAGCTGGAAATGGCGACCTTGATTCCATGATGCGACCAGATGTTTCCATGCGAATGCAAACGAAGACGGTGATCTTCAACTTCGCTCGTGATGTGACTGAGAAGATTTTCGTCCGTCGTAATGCTGAGTGACGGCGCGCCCTTGCTCCAATCGATTTGGAAACCGCCGTCGGCTTCGATTTCAGAAAAGTCGGTGATCGGTCGCGTGTCGGTCACGATGTGACCGTTGCCCACGATCCCGTTCCAGCGGCAGCCAGCGGTGGCGAGGAGGGCCAGGGCGAGCAGAAAAGTGGTTCTATTCATAATAGTACTGTGCCGGTGAGATGAAATCAGTCCGGCGTTTGGATTCAAACTATTTAGAAATCTTGAACTTTACCGTCGTAGCCGGCTCGTCATTGACGAAAAACTCGATCCGGTAACTGCCGGGCGACCAACCTTCCTCCGGCTTTGAAAGGGTAAAGGTGCCGCCGGAGTCGGGCTTCGGCGGGGTCGCGTTCGTTTCGTCGATCTCGTAATCCGCGGCCACATCGGCAACGCTTTCGGCGATGAACGCGGCGCGAATCTCCGCATTCTCGCGTAAATCCTGTCCGTGCCAGCGCACATAAATCGCCGGCGTATCGGATTTGAATTCAGTTTTGAGTTCGCCCTTGTCCTCGCTCGAAACGCCGGCGGTAAATTTTTTCGGCGCGGTTGCTGGATTCGCCGCGGGCGCGGCCGCGATTTTTGGCGGCTCGGTTAAGGTCAGCGTGCTCTTTTGCAACGTTCCGCCGGATTCGCCTTTGACTGCGCTCTCCACTTTCACAAAACCGACGCCCGGCACGAACCAGCGATCGATGCTCGCGTTTGCGGGCGCAGTTTGTTCGCAATGAATTCGCCAGGTGTGAAATTTTCCAGCGGGAAGATCGACATCTTCCTCGCCGGCGATCTCGTACCGTTGAGTGACCTTCGTCTCTTCGATCGTCCCGTCGAAATTCCATTTCGCGCCGCTCTTCAGGCCGGACAAATGATGCCGCGCTCTTCGATCGCGATCAGATCAACATGCTCGAGCGCGTCGCCGCGATAAATTTCGAAACGTCGCAGGTCACGGTTGTCGATCTTTTCCACGCCGCCAAGCCGATAAGTCACCGCGAATTGTTCTTCTTCGTTCGGCTCGGTCAGATCTGGGCCGGGGCTTTGCCGTTCCTGCCGTAACTCATATTTCCAAGTTGTGCCTTCCGCGTTTGGAAAAATGTCATCCGCTGCGACCGCGAGAAGCGGCGTTAGCAAAACAATGATCGCAGCGAGTTTCATCTTCGGTGAGACAGAAGCAGTAAGCGAAAGTTCAATCGCGCGCTCAACGAATTCAATTATCATCCCGGATGCAATTTAGGTTGCGTGCGATCGTCGCCTTTCTCCTTGGCCTTAGCGCGTTCGACTCGAACGCCGCGCTGCAGCAGGATCGGCATGTGGTCGTTGTGGTCTGGGACGGCATGCGTCCGGATTTCGTGAGCGAGCAAAATACGCCGACCCTTTGGAAGCTCGCAAAGAGCGGCGTCACTTTTCGCAATCATCATTCGGTTTATCCGAGCGCAACCATTGTCAACGGAACCGCGATCAATACCGGCGTTTATCCGGACCGCAGCGGAATTTTGGCGAACCACGATTATCTGCCGGCGATCGATGCGCGAAAATCGGTCGACGTGGAAACCTTCGCAGTCGTACGAAAAGGAGACGCGCTCAGGGATGGAAAATATCTCGGAGTTCCCACGATTGCAGAGCTAGTTCGTCAAAACGGTGGCCACAATGCAATTGCAACCGCGAAGACGGTTGGTCTGTTATTTAATCGAAAAGAAACGCGCCTCGGAAGTTACCATCTCTTTGCAGGGGAATCGCTGATTCCAGACTCAGTAATGTTCGTGTTTAAAGCACTTGGAGCATTTCCGCCCGCTAATCAGCCTGCCGAGCGCGACTCGTGGACGACGAAAGCGCTGATTGATATGTGGCGAGACGTCGTACCGAAATTTTCGTTGCTTTGGTTAAGCGAACCCGACGACACGGAACATCATACTGCGCCGGGTGATCCGGCGGCGCTCGCCGCGATTAAATCCAGCGACGAAAATCTTGCGCGCGTTCTCGAAGCGCTGGAGAAACGCAACGCAAGATCGACAACGGACGTGTTCGTCGTTTCGGATCACGGTTTTTCCACGATCGCGCGCTCGATCGATGTTCCGAAAATTCTGCGCGCCGCCGGTTTCGACGCCGCGATTGAATTCACGAACGAACCGAAGTCAGGTCAGATCATGATCGTCGGCAACGGGGGAACGGTTTTATTTTATGCTATCGGTCACAACAAGGAAGTGACGCGTAAGCTCGTTGAATTTTTGCAGCAAACGGATTTCGCGGGAGTGATTTTCACGCGTGAGGCAATGGAGGGAACCTTCACGCTCGACAAAGCGAAGATCGACAGCGAGCACGCGCCTGACGTGGAGATGGCATTTCGTTGGAACGAAAATAGAAATCAGTTCGGCGCTCCCGGAATGATGGATGGCGATTGGCAGCGCGGCGCGGGAAAGGGGACGCACGCGACGTTGAGCAAATTCGACATGCACAATGTGTTAATCGCGGCCGGTCCGGATTTTCGCCAAGGTAGCGAGGACGAGCTGCCGAGCGGCAATGTCGATCTTGCGCCGACGATTTGCGCGATTTTGAAAATGGAGGCCGGACCGTTTGACGGTCGAGTTCTCGCAGAAGCGATGATTGGCGATGCGAGCAAACCTGCGGCTGCGGGCGAGACGTTCGAAGCGACGAAGAAATTTCCCGAAGGGAGCTGGCGGCAGTCGTTAAAAGTATCGCGCGTCGGGTCGACAATTTATCTGGATGAAGGCAACGGCGAGTTTGCTCGTTAGGCGATTGCTCTAGGGAAAATCCTGATTGCGAAAAACCTGCTGCTTCTGGCTTTGATCCTGCTGCGATCTGTCGGCCTATGAAGCAGCTAATTTATTGGGTGGGTGTCGTTTTTGCCTGCGGCGCGCTGAGCAGCGCGTTGGCCGGGACTGGAACGTACAGTGGGAAAGAAATGAAAGCCGTCGCGCCTGTGCCGCCAGAATGCGAGTGGACCGGGTTTTATATGGGTCTGCACGCAGGTGGCCAATTCGGTCACAGCGAGACCAAAGATCTCGATACTTGGAATTTTCCCGATAAGCCATGGGGCTACGAGGAATCGGGATTCAACGGAGGCGGCCAGCTCGGATATAATTTCCAATGGCATTGGCTTGTGCTCGGTCCCGAGTTCGATGTCGGTTATATGGATCTGCATGGCCACGGAACAGAGCCGGGCTCACCGAACGGGGATTCTCGCGGTGAAAGCGACAGCGATTTTTACACAACGCTGCGCGGCCGAGTCGGCGTGGCGCTTGATTGCTGGTTAATCTACGGAACCGGCGGTGCGATCGGCGTGAATTACACGACTCGCTTCATCGACAACAGCGCGGTCCTTCCGGGCACCGGGACGCTCGATGCGCGTAACAGCGATTTTGATTGGGGCTACACCGTCGGCGGCGGCGTCGAACGCATGATCAACCGACATTGGTCGATCAAGGCGGAGTACCTTTACTTCGAGTTGGACAAGCAGCGCTTTGACGGCGTGACTGGCGGGACACGTTATCGTTTCGATGGGGACACGGAAGGTCACATTGTGCGAGCCGGTTTGAACTACAAATTCTAACTGGTCGCCTAACAAACGAATTCGATCGCCGAGATCACGATGTTGGTCTCGGCGATTTCGCGTACGGGTAATTCTACCGACGGGAAGAAAGGCTGCCGCCCTGTCGAAAAAAGGCTTGACCCCACCGGCGAATTTCGGCAAAACGCCCACATGAAACAGCTTATTCGCCTAACAATTATGCTCTGCGCTTGCGCGGGTTTGGCCCTCACTGTTGTGGCGGGACCCGAGCCGATGCCGAGCGGAAAAGAAATGAAACAGGTCGCGCCGGCCCCTCTACCGGAAACGTCGGTGGTCAGTGGGGTCATAGCGAAGACCGGGACCTTGACGGCTATTCGACCTTTGATCCCGGCAATCTCTGGGGCTACGACGAATCGGGCATCGTCGCGGGCGGACAAATCGGCTACAACTTCCAATGGAACTGGCTCGTGCTTGGTATTGAAGGCGATGTCGGGTACATGAACCTGGACGGGAACGGCAAGTCTCGTTACGATACCATTAACTTCGCGGGAGATACGCATGGCGAAACCGACAGCGATTTCTATACAACGATTCGTGGCCGGCTCGGTTTCGCAGTTGGTCACTGGTTGTTTTACGCAACGGGCGGTGGAATCGGCGTCAATCTGGAAACCCGCGTGATCGACAATTGCGATACCGGCGCATGCGGCGACGAGTTAATCAATGCCGGCACAACCGACTTTAACTGGGGTTGGACCGGTGGCGGTGGAATCGAATACATGTTCAACTGCCATTGGACCTTCAAAGGCGAGTATCTGCGTTACAAACTCGACGACCAGGATTTCGAAGGCGAAGGCATTAACTTTGGCGGCACCTACCACTTCACCGGCATTGGTACCGAAGGAAATATCATGCGGGCCGGTTTGAATTATAAGTTCTAATCGTTAGGCAAAAAAATTATCCACCACCGAGATCGGTTCGCCGGTCTCGGTGGTTTGCTGTACGGGTTAAGACTTTTCAATTGCGCACAGGCTGCGCAGTTCCAAAAAGATCTTCGGAAAAATCTTCACCGCGAGGCGGCAGGGCTTCGCGAGTTGCCATAACCCATCGTGGTGGGAAAAAACTTCGCGATTCCGCGGCCAGATTGGTGTTTGGATTCACAAACAGTTCGGGCCGGCGTCCATTAATGGAAACAAAGATCCGCGCTTCAACGGTGAGCGGCTGTGTGGCCCTTCGCGGCATGGTCTCTGATAGGAAATGCGCGCATTGAAGGACGGTATCCGGCTGCCAATAAAGCCGGACGAGCTGCAAGCGCGTTAAAAAATCGGGCGGCGCAACGCGATTGGTTCTACCGGTCGTCGGGTCGGTGATGTAAAAAAATCCTTTCACCGATTGCCGCTGCAACATCATCCGCCAGCAAAACCGGTGCTGCATCCACGCCCACTGTGTCCCGCGCGAAAAAACAAAGGGATGAAGGGGGATAAGAAATTGCAGCGCGAGATACGCAATGACGAGCGCGAAGATCGCCGATTGATTTCGCGTTGCTCCGGACGCTGTTTCTTCGGCTGCCGATAAAGAATGGCCGCGCCGAAAAATTGAAACGACGCGCCGCGGCCAGTTCGGCGGGAGAAATAATGTCGTCGCCG
>QHOZ01000089.1:8126-12332 GCA_003219495.1 Verrucomicrobiota bacterium
GATCCAGCGCATTGGTTCGCCGCGAAGCCAATCAGGATTGAGCTTGGCAATTCCGCCATAGAAGTAGACGACTGCCATTTGTCCGCGCAGAAGCCAGAGTGTCCATGCCGGCACGCTCGTCGCACGTTTTCTTTTGTTTAGGAGCGAGTCGATCGACAGCGCGCGATTTGCCGGAATGAAAATCAGCAGAAAACTCAAAAGGCAAATGAGGTATTCGTGATTTTGGTATCGACCTTCATCGAGAAGAAAAAAATAGAGATAGCTGAGAAGAAATAGGCAGGCGCTCGCCCGGTAGATGAAACCGGCGGCGATAAACAAGGCGAACACGCCTATCAGGAGCTTGTGGATGTAAAGACCGTTGCCCGGCCAGGGATGGACCCATCCGAAGCCGTAGTATTTGAATAGCAAATGCGGCTCCAGGAAGTACGAAGTCAGCCGATGCTCGGTATAAAAACTCCAGACGTGCCAGGCCATCAGCAGACCGAAGCCGATTCTGAAAAAGACGAGCGAGGCTACATCTACCGGCGCGAAAGCGCGGGTCCGCGCTCGCGCGAAAATTTCTTCAAGGCGCCGAAGCATGAGAGAGCCATCAGTCGCCCGAATTGCTCCCGTGTTTCAAGCAAAATCTGGCTCGCGGCACAACGGGCTTGACGGGCGCTGCTGACTCTGAGAAAACCTCCGGCATGAAACAGCTTCTTCGCCTAACGATATTGCTTTTTGTGTGCGCTGGTTTGGCGCTTACCGTTGTAGCCGGTCCAGAGCCGATGCCCAGCGGCAAAGAAATGAAACAAGTCGCACCCGCTCCCGTGCCGGAATGCAATTGGACCGGATTTTACATCGGTTTGAACGTCGGCGGGAATTTCGGCCACAGTGAGAACAAGGACCTGGACGACTATTGGAACGACGACAGACCGTGGGGTTATGACGCGTCGGGTGTCATTGCCGGCGGGCAGGTTGGTTACAATTTCCAGTGGAATTGGCTCGTCCTCGGCATTGAAGGCGAGGGCGGTTACCTGGATATCGACGGCAGCGGCGAGGAGCCGGGCACAAATTTTCCAGGTGGACCAAACGTCGGCAGCAGCAGCAGCGACTTCTTCACCACAATTCGAGGACGCGCGGGTTTGGCGCTCGGTCACTGGCTCTTTTATGGAACCGGTGGCGGCATCGGTGTGAACTTCGAGACCCGCATTGATGACGACAACGAAGATGTTCACGGCGGTACCGAAGATTTCGCATGGGGTTGGACGGGCGGTGGCGGCATTGAATACATGATCGGCTGTCACTGGACGATCCGCGCCGAATATCTCCGCTTCGAATTAGACAAACAGGACTTTCACGCTTTCTGGAGCGTGACCGGCATCAACTATCGCTTCACCGGCAATACGGAGGGGAACATCATCCGCGGCGCATTGAACTACAAATTCTAACTTGTTAGGCAATCAGCGCTTTCACCACCGAAATCGGTTCGCCGGTTTCGGTGGTTTGCGGTCCGGCGAAATCCTATAAGGCTTATGTCTTACGCGATTTCCTTAGAAAAATTCTTGACCGCGGGCCGTTTCGTATCGAAAGAGTCAGCATGAAACAGCTAATTCGCCTAACTATACTCTTTTGTTCCTGTGCCGCTCTGGCTCTCAACGTTCTCGGTGGAACCGAGATGTCGAGCTCAAAGGAAATGAAACAAGTCGCACCGGTGCCCGTGCCGGAGTGCAACTGGACCGGATTTTACCTCGGTCTGAACGCCGGTGGCCAATTCGGTCACAGCGAAGATACAGACGACCCGGGTGATCCGAATGGGAATAACAACTTCTGGAATCATCCGGACAAACCGTGGGGCTACAGCGAATCCGGTTTCGTTGGTGGTGGCCAGGTCGGTTACAATTATCAATGGAACTGGCTCGTTCTCGGCATTGAAGTCGAAGGCGGCTACATGAACCTGGACGGTGATGGAGCCGAGCCCGATCGATTTTTGGGACGCACTGACACCGTTGGTCACACCGACAGCGATTTCTTTACGACATTCCGAGGTCGGCTTGGGTTCGCTTGGAACAAGTGGCTTTTGTACGGAACCGGCGGCGGCATCGGCGTTAATTACACGCAGGAAATAACAGATAACAGCGCCGTAGCTCCAGGAACTGGCGTGCTGCATGATGGAGAGCACACCGATTTCAACTGGGGGTGGGTCGCCGGCGGCGGAATTGAGTACATGCTCAACTGCCATTGGAGCCTGAGAGCGGAGTACCTCCATTTCGAACTGGATCGTAACGATTTCACCGCACGTGACGCCTTCGATGTCAAATACCGTTTTGACGGCGACACTGAAGGACACATCGTTCGCGCGGCGCTGAACTACAAATTCTAGGTCGTTAGGCTGACGCCTGACTTTTTCAACCACCGAGATCGGTTCGCCGGTCTCGGTGGTTTGACGTACGGATTATCGCCTTCGCGCGAGCCGATCGGTCACTTCTGATTGGGCGGCGCGAATCGTGGGCTCTTCAGCGGAATATCCCACGCGCCTTGGCTGATCTGTCGCGCGACTTCTCCGACGCGTTCGTTCGTCAGCATGCAGCCGCGCACCGTGGTGACCGTTTCGTTCGATTTCAACAACGGCGCTGCGGTTGCATCGAAATCTTTTTGAGCGAGCAGCCGTATGCCGCAGAGCGCGTACAATTTTGCCGCCGGCGTGCCCTTGTTGAGAATGTTCCGGAACGTCGTTAACGCGTCCTTCTCCTCCATTACACTTCGAAAAAATCCTTCGCCTTGTGATGGAATACCGGCCGCGCCCACTCCGCCAAACGCGAACTCTTGAACTTCGGCGAGAGATTTTGGCTGCGCCATGGCCGCCTCGCTTGGGAGTGGCGGAAACGCCGCGGCCGCGAGCGTGATTGCAAGAATCGTCTGGATCCTTCGTATCATTGGAATGTGCGACACCGAGCCTAACCAATTACTAAACGGGAGTCTTGCTCAAAGATCGACAATTTGGCAAAAGCGCACCCGAATGAACCGGATCAACCAGCTGCGCCCAGGTAAATTGCGAATGCTTTGTCGGATTGGCGCGACCCTCGCCTTGTTCGCGATTTGTAAAAGTGCACTCGCGCAAAACGGCGCCAGCCTCGATGACACCGCGCGTTTGCTCGCCGGTTTGCCTGTCACCGGACCGCTCGCCCCGTTCACGCAAGATCAGCGTTGGCAGGGACACGCGGCCGCAATGGAGAAGGCTTGGAAGACGAAGGAATATTTTCAACTCGGGCCGATCGCGACGTGGATGGGATCACACGCGGGCGAGTACTACCGCAGCACCGGTCCAATGTATTACATGTTCAGCGGCCCGGATTTTCTCTACGCCTACGCATTTTTTCCGAATGCGAGCACTTACATTCTCGCCGGGCTGGAGCCGGTTGGTCAGGTTCCCGATCTGACTCGCATGAACGCGGACACGCTCAACGCGAACCTCGGCGCATTACGAAATGCCATGAGCACGTTGCTCGTCACTCACTATTTCGTGACCGAAGAAATGAAATCGGATCTCAGTCGCAGCAATCTGAGCGGCACAGTCCCGATCATTTATGTGTTTCTCGCGCGGCTCGGGTGCACGATTCAAAATACAACCTACGTCCGCAGTCCGGCGGAGGGCGTGAAGATCGATTTCAGTCACAACGGACGGACGCAAACGGTCTATTATTTCAAAACCGATCTCTCGGGCGGCGGCAGCGGTTTTCTACGCTGGTGCGCTGGACGCGGGCCGGGAGTCAGTTTGATCAAAGCCGCTTCCTACCTCATGCATGGCGAAGGCTTCTCCGGCGTCCGCAATTTTCTGCTCGATCACAGCACGTTCATTGTCCAGGACGATTCTGGCATTCCGGTCCGCGCGTTCGGTAAGAATTGGTCGCTCGAATTTTACGGGCGCTTTGTTCCGCACGGCGAAAAGTTCGGCAAATACGATCAAGCGGCACTGGCCGAAGTTTATCATCGGAATCCACCGCCACCGGAGCTCGGTTTTGCTTTCGGTTATTGGTGGCAGGCCGAGCGCGGTATCCTGATGCTGGCGCGTCGAAAATAAGCAGGAGCCTGTAAGATCCGGGTACCTTTTTGACACCGTTCAATGACCGTGCTTCTTGAGAGCTCTCTCGATTCGAGGATCGGGAATCAACCACAACAGCGCGACGAACACGTACAGTGCGCTGGCGATCCAGGAGTTCACAAACGCCA
>QHOZ01000090.1 GCA_003219495.1 Verrucomicrobiota bacterium
GCGCCATCAGCTGATCGGAAATGCTCATCATCTTGCCGAACATATCGGCAGCGGGCTCGCTCACGCCGACGAAATTACCGAGGCTCTTACTCATTTTCTTAACGCCATCCAAGCCCTCGAGCAGCGGCATCGTCAGGACAACCTGTTGCGACTGCTTCTCCTCTTTCTGAAAATCACGGCCGACCAAAATATTGAATAACTGGTCCGTGCCGCCGAGCTCTACGTCCGCGCGCACCATCACCGAATCCCAGCCTTGCATAATCGGATACTGAATCTCGTGCGCGTGAATCGGTTGTTGATTGTCGATCCGCTCGCGAAAGTCTTCGCGTTGCAGCATCTGTTGCATCGTCACGCGACTGTTCAGGCGGAGGACATCCTCGTAAGACATCGCGCGAAACCAATCGCCGTTGCACACGGTTTCCGTCTTGCTGGAATCAAGAATCTTGAACGCCTGCTCACGATACGTCTGCGCATTGGCCATTACCTCTTTGTGAGTCAAATGCGGCCGCGTCGCGGAGCGTCCGCTCGGGTCGCCAAGCATTCCGGTGAAATCGCCGATGATCAGCACCGCTTGATGGCCGAGATCCTGAAACTGCCGCAGTTTGCGCAGGACGACGGCGTGGCCAAGATGGATGTCCGCGCTCGTTGGATCGACACCGAGCTTCACTCGCAACGGTCGGCCGAGCGCGAGCTTCTCACGCAATTCCTCTTCGCTAATGATTTGCGCGGCGCCTCGTTTGAGAATCGTGAGCGCTTCTTCCGGTGGCATCACCAAACTGTAGCGGCCGGTTCGATTGGCGGCAAAGCTTTCTGACTTTCGCCGACGCTACTTGTTCTTGTTCAACAGCTCCCGCACCTGATCAATCGTCATCGGCGGATTTTGTCGATCTAACGATTTCTGACTTTTGCCCCGCTCCCGGTACTCGCGCTGGCCGGAGAACTCGCGACTCGCAACGCCATTGTGCGCATCGTAAGCGGCCCGCATCTCTCGCGTTGGCGGTGAAGAGACCTGCGCTGTCGTAACCGGGTCTTGGGTCACAATCGCGGTCCGCTTTTCGGATGTAAACTGTCGCGATTGATATTCGGTGGTGGAATAGTCAGCCGTACCGGCAAATTGTTTCTCCTTTCGGTTCGATTGGAGGTAGAAGGTGCCGACGCTGCCTCCGTGATCGATCCGCGCAGGCTTGCTCGTCGTGAAATTTTTTGTTTGGTCGCTGTTTCGCAGCTCCATGTTCGGACGCAGTAATCGTTCGACCAAGCTCGTCTCCTGTTGCTGGGCCTCGACCTCCAGACACCAAAAGATTGAGAATAGAATCGCGAGCGCGCGCACAATCGAGGTTGGCGACGGTTGACCCGCATTGTAAAGCCAATTATCCGCCACACGTCGGCGAGATGGGCCTCGACGCGGATACAATATTAATGAAGATGTCGATCCAGCGAGATCGTTAACCGGGAAAAATGGAACCAGACGAAAACTTTATGCGCGAAGCGTTACGCCTGGCAATGAAAGCGCGCGAGGCGGAAGAAGTTCCTGTTGGCGCAGTCGTTGTTCGGCTGCTCAAAGACGCGACCGCGCACGCGGAGATGCTCGCACTAACGGCGGCCGAGGCGGCTGTGGGAGACTGGCGACTGACGGATTGCGATCTTTACGTGACAAAAGAGCCGTGCCCAATGTGCGCGGGCGCGATCGTGCATACGCGTGTCCGGCGCGTCATTTTTGGCTGTGCCGATGTTCGCGCGGGCGCGGCCGGAACAGTGATGAACTTGCTTCAGCATAGTTCGCTCAATCACCAGACGCAGATCACGAGCGGCGTTTTACAGGATGAATGCGCCGCGATTCTCCAGGATTTCTTTCGCACAAAACGAAATCCCAAATCCGATGTCTAAAATTTGAATTGATTGGCTGCCTCGCTAGGACTCGAACCTAGACAAAGAGATCCAGAATCTCTCGTGCTACCATTACACCACGAGGCAATCGCGGCGGGGAGAAAGACCTAAAGCCGGATTTCGCGTTTGCGCAAGATCGACATCGATCAGCCGATCGTCATTTCCAAGCCTTCCCGCGCGGCTTCCACCTCAAGATAACTTTCGCTCTTGGCGGCGATCTTTCGCGCGGTTTGGAGCATGCTGTCGATCATCTCGTCGTCGTGCGTCGGATCGTGGTGGAAGAGCACGAGCTTCCGAACGCTGGCGTCCAGCGCGAGCGAGATCGCAGTGGTGAGCGAGCCGTGCCCCCAGCCGATATGCGCCTGGTATTCCTCGTCGGTGTATTGGGTATCCAGAATCAAAACGTCCGAGCCTTGAAGGAATTTGACGAGCTCAGCGCGATCCTCGAGCGCGCGTTTCTTGGTTTGCTCGGGACTGAGCAAATGCGATTTCGCGGAGTGCAGCTTGAATGCTTCGTACGGTTCGTGATCCGGCAAATAAGCGACCGAGCCTTTGCTGGTCAAAATGCGATAGCCCACGCAAACGCCCGGATGATTCATGAATCGAGCGCGCACGCGAACGCTGCCGATTTTGAAATCCATCGTATTGAGCTTTTGAATCTCGATCTTTCCCGGCAGGTCGTAAAGCTCGACCGGGAAAAACGGCGTGGCCATTTGTCCTTTGAGAATTTCCTGAAGTCCGCTCCCGCTGCCGTCATAACCGAAAATCTGAATCTGATTCTTGTCGTTGTAAGCGGGCACAAAAAACGGGAAGCCCTGAATGTGGTCCCAATGAACGTGCGTGATCAGCAAAGTGAGATGGATCGGATTGGAGCCAAACTCATTTTCCAATGCGAGACCGAGCTGGCGAATTCCCGATCCCGCATCGAGCACGATCAACTCGCCATCAGCGCGGACCTCAATGCAGCTCGTGTTTCCACCGTAGCGCACGGTGGACGAACCGGGGACGGGAATAGAGCCGCGAACTCCCCAGATTTTTAGGCGGGTAGACGATCCCGATGTCCCCATAGATGAGTGGCTGCGAGTGTGTCACGCAACGGCACTAAGACAAGAGTTTTTGGCGGACTCCGCTTTATCGATAGCGACTGCGGGCAAAAAGAAGCTGCCCCGAATCGCTTCGGGGCAGCCAAGGGAAACAGCAATCCGAAATCAGGCGTGCTGACGGCGGAGCAACTTGGTGAACAATGCTGCCGCACAAACGCCGATGATTGGGAACAAAGCATCCGACTCTGGGACCGGCACAGAAACGGCGCCAACGTTTGAAACCTTGGTGCCCGCGGGGTCATTGCTCTTCGTCGCCTCGGCCGTGAACTGACCCATTTTGAGTTGGTCGGTATTCGTCACCACGGTGAACATTCCTAACGCGGCCGATCCTGCGATTGAACCCGCGCCGCTGTAGGTCCAGGTAAGGTTCCAGAGGTTCGGGTCGTCGGTCGGTGTGGTGAGAGGAGCCGTGGGTCCGACCAGCGCCGTCGAAAACGTCCAGCCCACCGGCTGCGTCGTCGTTGTGGGCATGATCGAACTGAAATCGTAAATCGTGAAGAAGTCGCCTTTGTTCACCGTTTCATCGACGGTGACGTTGGCGGAGTAATTCCAGGTAAAATTCGGTGCCGAACCGGTGACCGAAGAGAGCGACGGAATGATGTCCGCGCGCGCGATTAAAATTCCCGATGCAATTACTGCCAGCCCTAAGATAAACGCCTTTTTCATGACTTTGTGAGGTTGGCCCGATTCTGACGAACTTCGGGGGAAGTGTCAATTCTAATTTCGACGTGGAGGTGAGGCCCTGGCAGGCGCATCTCCCCAGGGGATTGGCAATTACTGATGGCGCTTCGTCAAAGCTCTCGAATATTAGACCCGTGCCTGAATCAGCGACGCCCTCCCCCAACCCACGTCAATCGCGCGAAGCCACGCAAAGAAAACGCCGCCGGCGCTGGATCATCGTTGTCGCAGTTATCGTCGTGTTAATCGTCGGTTCGATCGTGACCTACCACGCCATCAAAGTCCGGCGCGCGTAGCGTTTCACGACCGCGGGCGACGAGCTTCTCGCGAAAGACAAATGGAATGACGCGGCGGTGCAATATCGTGTCGCGCTCGCATTGAACCCGTCAAACTATCGCGCGTTGAGCGGCGCGGCTCGCCTCGCAACGAAAGCGGACCGCCCCGAAGCGCTCGGCCTTTGGCAAGAAGTTCTGAAGCTTCGCCAAAGCACAAATCGCGACCGCGAGGATTATGCGGACCTGTTGATTAAAACAAATCGTCTCAGTCTCGCCGAGAAAGTGATCGATCCTTTGCTCCAAAAAAATCCTGACACACGCACGTTGCACCTTGCCTCGCGCTATTCGAACAAAGTCGGAGACGTCGTGAAAGCGATCGAATTCGCGCTGATCGCGACGAAGCGGGCGCCGGAAGATGACGCCGCTCGTTTTCAGCTCGCCGAACTTCTGGCGCAATCGATGGACGCGCGCGAGCAGGAAGAAGCGCGTCAAATTCTCTGGGAAATCGCAAAGAAATCCACGATTTATAAAAAGCCGGCAGTCGAAGCGCTCGCCACCGCGCCGAACCTCAAGAGCGACGAGCGAAAACGTCTTTTGCAGGACCTTGAGACCCTGACGCCAAAAACTCTCAGAGACGATTTGCTCGCGGCCGATCTCCGCTTCCAGCTTCACCCGGACGACGCGACAAAAATCTATCGCGAAGAAATCGAGCGCTGGCAAAATGGAAGTCGCGAAGAAGCTGTCGATCTTGCGCGGTGGTTGAACGCCCATCAGCAGCCGGAGTTGGTGCTCGCTACGTTTTCGATCGAGCGCGCGCTGGAGGACAATCAGCTTTTGCTCGCGCGTTTAGATGCGCTCGCGAGCCTGCAACGCTGGAATGACATCGACGATGTGCTCAGCCGGACGGACGTGACGCTCGACCCATCCGTGATCGAAAGCTTTCGCGCGCGCACCGCGCAAGAGCGCAATTCCACGCTAGACGCCGAAGTCCACTGGAACCACGCGGTCTCACTCGCGGGCTCCGATCAGTACAAGCTAAAGTTCGTCGCGAATTTCGCGGAGCAGAGTCACGCCACCGCGGCCGCGTTGAAAGCCTACGAACAACTGGCGCGCTTTCCGGATCAGGCGGACTTCGCTTACCGCGGGACGCAACGCGTCAGTCAAAAAAGCGGCGAGATCACGACTCAGCGTGCCGCGATGGCGAAAATCGCCCAACGTTCGCCGGACGATCCGAACGCGGCGGACCAGCTCGCGTATTTGAATCTGCTCTTGAACGAAGACGTCGATAAAAATCTCGCTGTCGCGAAAAAGTTGACGCAGCAATATCCAAATCGCCTCGCTTATCGCGTCACCACCGCGCTCGGTTATTTGCGCCAGCACGATGCGCCTTCCGCGCTCGCGCAATTCAAAGGCCCGGACGCGATTGATTGGCGAAAAACTCTACCGTCATGGCGCGCTGTCTACGCCGCGGCGCTTCTCGCGAGCGATCACAATCAGGAAGCCCAGGAAATCTTGAAAACGATTCCGCGCGACCGATTGAATCCGCAGGAGCGGGAACTAATCGAGCCCGACGACGAATCGAAGCCGCACGGGAATTGAGTCAAAGCAAACTCACGCCGAATGGCGCCGGCCCTTTTTTCCAGCGCAGATCGGGCTGAAGATTGATTTCTTGCGGCGGAACTTCGAAGCCAACCGAGCGGAGCAGATACGAAACGCCTTCGCGGCTTTCCATCGTTTCCTTCAAGCTGCGCGCGAACAGCTCGACATATTCCTTGTAGGAATCGAGGGACAATTTTCCGTCAGCGAAATGCTCGGCCAGCGCTTCATCGTGGTAATCGATCAGGTCGAATAACGCGCGCTTGAGATCGAGTCGCACTTTCGGATCGATC